>JAOUFA010000256.1 GCA_029858545.1 Betaproteobacteria bacterium | reverse complement strand
GTGATCATCGGCTTCAATACGCGCGCCGACGCGACCGCGAGAAAGCTCATCGAATCCTCCGGAATCGACGTGCGTTACTACAATATCATCTACGAAGCGGTCGAAGAGATGAAGGCAGCGCTCTCGGGAATGCTTGCTCCAGAGCGACGAGAGCAGGTGCTTGGCATGGTACAGGTGCGACAGGTGTTTCGCATTTCCAAGGTCGGCTCGGTCGCCGGATGCTATGTGCTGGAAGGGGTGGTCAAGCGCAACGCGCAGGTGCGTGTGCTGCGTGAGAACGTGGTGGTACACACCGGCGAAATCGAGTCGCTCAAACGATTCAAGGACGATGTGCGCGAAGTGAAGGCTGGATTTGAGTGCGGCATGTCGCTCAAGAACTTCCCCGATGTGAAAGAGGGCGACCAGTTCGAGGTGTTCGAAGTTCTCGAGGTGGCGCGCAGCCTCTAGAGACTCCCGAAGAGAGCGATTCGACGCATGGTACGCAAGTCCGGACGTTCGCAGAAGATCGGCGACCAGATCCAGAGGGAGATCTCGGATCTGTTGCACCGTGAGCTGCGTGACCCGCGCGTGGGCATGGTGACGATCACCGCGGTGGAAATGTCACCCGATTGCACTCATGCGAACGTGTTCTACACCTGTCTGGACGCGGCGCACGCGCCACAGGCCGCGGAAGGATTGCGTCACGCCGCGGGGTTCCTGCGCTCGCATCTTGCGAAGCGCATTCGCCTGTTCAGCACACCCGATCTGCATTTTTTTTACGACGAATCGATCGAGCGCGGCGCGCGACTCTCCCAGTTGATCGACAGTCTGTCGCGGAGCGATTCGCACTGAACCACCCCGAACGCAGGCAACGCCGCAGTCTCGACGCGGTGCTTTTGCTCAATAAGGCGTCGGGCATGAGTTCGAACGCGGCTCTGCAGGCGAGCAAACGCCTGTATCGCGCGAGCAAGGCTGGGCACGCCGGGACTCTGGATCCACTCGCGACGGGGCTGTTGCCGATTCTTTTCGGCGAAGCCACCAAGTTCGCGGCCTTTTTGCTGGATGCAGACAAGGAATACCTGGCCACCGTCAAATTGGGCGAGACGACCACGACGGGAGATGCCGAAGGAGAAGTGATCGAGCGCCGCGCGGTCAGCGTTACGAATGCCGATCTCGAGTCGGCGTTGACACGATTCAGGGGGGAAATTCTGCAAACGCCGCCGATGTATTCGGCTTTGAAGCGCGCTGGCAGGCCCCTCTACGAACTGGCACGCCAAGGCCTGACCGTTCAACGCGTGCCACGACGCGTCGTGATCCAGGAACTGATCCTGCGCGACAGGCAGGCGGATACCGTCCAACTTCAGGTTCGTTGCAGCAAAGGAACCTATGTCCGTACGCTAGCCGAGGATATTGGGGCAGTACTGGCCACGGGCGGCCACCTGACGGGGCTGGTGCGCCAAGCGGCGGGGGGCTATAGGCTCTCGCAGGCGCTTAGCCTTGACGAACTTGAGGCAATGTCCGAGACGGAGCGGGATAAGAGGCTCTTGAGCCTAGACGGTCTGCTTGCCGGCCTTCTGCGCGCGAATCTCGATGCCGATCTGGCACGGCGCTTTCGCAACGGGCAGTCGGTCGCCTGGCAGGCCGGGGGGGCGGGTATCTATGCCGTCTATGGCCCTAGCGGGACGCTGCTTGGCCTGGGGCAGCCGTTGGGCGACGGGAGTTTGCGCCCGGTTCGCCTCACAGCCTTTCGCCCCGATATTCGCGCAAGCGGCTGAAAAGTATTACGAAAACCTTGTGGCGATGAGGCCGGATCGGTTAGAATTATAGTTTACACGAGGAGATCGCGAGACATGGCATTGCAGGCTGTCCAGAAGGCGCAAGTCGTCAAGCAATACCAGCGCACCGGTAGCGACACCGGGTCGCCGGAAGTGCAGGTTGCCTTATTGACCGAGCGTATCAACGGTCTTACCGGGCACTTCAAGACTCATGTGAAGGATTTCCACTCCCGGCGCGGTCTGCTAAAAATGGTCAGCCAGCGCCGGAAGATGCTTGATTACCTGCGCTCCAGCAACGCAGACAAGTACCGCTCGCTGATCGAGCGGCTCGGTCTGCGCAAGTAATCGGGATTTCATGCAGTTTGGGAAAACGCTCATCGTGACGGTGGGCGTTTTCATTTTCTATTCCCGTCGGCGTGCTTGCCGAGCAGTCTCGCGCGCCACCTTTCACGAATAGGACTACACGCCTTGAAACCGTTCAAGAAGTCATTCACGCTTGGTGGCCGAGAGGTTACCCTGGAAACCGGCGAAATTGCGCGTCAGGCGCACGGTTCCGTGTTGTGCACCATCGAAGAGACCGTGGTTCTTGCCACGGTGGTCGCCGCGAAGGAACCCAAGGCAGGGCAGGATTTCTTTCCGCTGACCGTCGATTATGTTGAGAAGACCTATGCCGCGGGAAAGATTCCCGGGGGGTTTTTCAAACGTGAGGGACGCGCCTCGGAGAAGGAAACGCTGACCTGCCGTCTCATCGACCGGCCGATCCGCCCGCTCTTTCCGGACGGGTTCTATAACGAAGTCCAGGTTGTCGCGACCGTGCTGTCGTGCAACCCGGAAATTGATCCCGACATCCCGGCGATGATCGCCGTATCGGCCGCGCTGACGCTGTCGGGAATTCCTTTCAGCGGACCGATCGGCGCCTGCCGGGTTGGGTATGTGGATAGCCAGTACGTCATCAACCCGACCGCCACCGAACTCAAGCAGTCGAAGCTGAATCTGATCGTCGCGGGTACCGAGCAAGGGGTGCTGATGGTCGAGTCTGAGGCACTGGAATTGACCGAGGACGTCATGCTTGGCGCGGTGGTATTCGGCCATGAGCAGATGCAGTCGGCGATCCGGGCGATCAACGAACTGGCCGAGCAGGCTGGCAAGCCCTCCTGGAATTGGCAAGCAGTCGCGAAGAATGAGCCGCTGATCGCGCGCATGGCGGAACTTGCCGAAGCCGATTTGCGCGAAGCGTTCGGCATGAAACAGAAGCAGGCGCGCAATACGAAGCTTTCGGAAATCCGCAAGGTCACGATGGAGACGTTGCAGGCCGAGCAGCAGGCTGCGGGTGGCGGCGTGGATTCGAATCAGTTGAAGGATCTCTTCTTCAACCTTGAATCGAAGATCGTGCGTGGCCAGATCCTGGACGGCGAGCCGCGCATTGACGGGCGCGATACGCGCACGGTGCGTCCGATCGCGGTGCGCGTTGGGGTCCTACCACGCACGCACGGTTCGGCACTCTTCACGCGCGGCGAAACGCAGGCACTTGTCACGGTTACGCTGGGAACGGGGCGCGACGAGCAGATCATCGATGCGCTGACCGGCGAATACCGGGAGAGGTTCATGCTCCACTACAACATGCCGCCGTACGCCACCGGCGAAACCGGCCGCGTCGGCCCGCCCAAGCGCCGCGAAATCGGCCACGGCCGACTGGCCAAACGTGCGCTGGTCGGACTCCTTCCGGCGCCGGAAGACTTCGGCTACTCGATTCGCGTGGTCTCGGAAATTACCGAGTCGAACGGATCGTCGTCGATGGCTTCGGTATGCGGAGGCAGCCTGGCGCTGATGGACGCGGGAGTTCCGGTGAAAGCACACGTCGCGGGAATCGCGATGGGGCTGATCAAGGAGGGCAAGCGCTTCGCGGTGTTGTCCGACATTCTCGGCGACGAGGATCATCTGGGAGACATGGATTTCAAGGTTGCAGGTACCGACAAGGGCATCACCGCGCTGCAAATGGACCTGAAGATCGAGTCGATCACCAAGGAGATCATGCGGGTCGCGCTCGATCAGGCGCGCGAGGGGCGACTGCATATCCTCGAGATCATGAAGCACGGCATCGACGGTTCGCGCGGCGAGCTATCGACCTATGCGCCGCGCATCATCAAGATCAAGATCAATCCCGATAAGATTCGGGATGTCATCGGCAAGGGCGGAGTGGTGATTCGCGGGATCCAGGAGGAAACCGGGACCACGATCGAGATCGAGGACGACGGCACGATCAATATCGCCTGCGTCGTTGCAGAAGGCGGCGAGGAGGCGAAGAAACGTATTCTCGCCTTGACCGCAGATGTGGAAGTCGGAAAGGTCTACGAGGGTGCGGTTCTACGTCTGCTCGATTTCGGTGCGATCGTGCAGATCCTGCCGGGACGAGACGGACTGCTGCACATTTCGCAGATCAGCAACGAGCGCGTCAACGCGGTGGCCGACCACTTGAAGGAAGGTCAACAGGTGAAAGTCAAGGTGCTTGAAGCCGACGACAAGGGACGCGTCAGGCTGTCGATGAAGGCGGTCGACCAGCCAGAAACGGCGAAGCAGGGCTAGCGAGGGTTGGGACAGGGGGGAGGGTTATACCCTCCCGCGCGTCTGCCGGAATGCAACGAGGGCGCTACGGTGCCCTCGTTGCATTCCGGCAGACAAGGATTGCGCGACTATTTCGCGACCTGTTTTTCCCTGAGTTCGTCCAGTGTCTTGCAGTCGATACACAGCGTCGCGGTGGGGCGGGCTTCAAGGCGCTTGAGGCCGATCTCGATACCGCAGCTCTCACAGTAGCCGTATTCGTTCGCGTCGATCCGCCCGATCGTTTCATCGATCTTCTTGATCAGTTTCCTCTCCCGATCGCGGTTACGCAGCTCGAGTGCCATGTCCGACTCCTGGCTGGCGCGATCGTTGGGGTCGGCGAAGATGGTCGCTTCGTCCTGCATGGTATGCACCGTGCGGTCGATTTCGACTGAGAGCTCGCCCTTGAGATCCTCGAGCAGTTTGCGGAAATGCGCGCGCTGACGCGCACTCATGTACTCCTCGCCCTTTTTCGGAGTGTACGGTGTGAAGCTCTTCTGGGACAGTTCGACCGCCATTTCTGCGCTGACCAGTCTGAAAAAGGAAAGGCGCTTTTTATCAGAAAAGGGTAGCCGTCGCAAGGTATCCTGAATCTTATTTACCTTTACAAACCTGACGTCGTGACACATTGCCTCGTGCAAGCGCTGGGAGTATCATTCGCAGCCTTTCCGGGGTGTAGCGCAGCCTGGTAGCGCGCTTGCTTTGGGAGCAAGATGTCGGGAGTTCAAATCTCCCCACCCCGACCATATTTGCGCAGCGGAGACTGCCCGTAGCTCAACCGGATAGAGCACCAGCCTTCTAAGCTGGGGGTTGTGGGTTCGAGTCCCGCCGGGCAGGCCATTTCCCGGTGCGCGGTGGGAAGTAGTTAGCGAGGCGCATCGATCGGTGATGCGTGCAGTGGTGGCGGTAGCTCAATGGTAGAGTCCCGGATTGTGATTCCGGTTGTTGCGGGTTCGAGTCCCGTCCGTCACCCCATCCCGCTCCACGGCGTTCGTCTTCCGGCCGCGTCAATCTTCGACACGCCGCGCCGGGTGGTTTTGGCGTTGCAGGTAAAACGCGCTCACCGGATCGTGCATGCTGTCCGCCAAATGCTGGAATATCGGCAAAGCCTCGTCGCGGCGTTCCGCCTGAAACAGCGTGCGCGCACGCGCGAACTCGTCCAGCCAATCAAGGTTCGGGTACACCCCGTCGGGTATCAGTTCGTAGAGCCGCACGCGGGCACCACGACCGCGCACATGGGCAAAGCTTATTTCCCGCGTGTTCGGAAATGCGTCGCGAACCTGTGCATAGGTGTGCTCGGAGAGCAGGATATGGGTTCCATAGTCCTT
>JAOUFA010000255.1 GCA_029858545.1 Betaproteobacteria bacterium | reverse complement strand
CGCGGATGTGGCGGTGCATGTGGGGGCGGGGGCGGCGAATGTGTACTTTATTCATGCCGATCATCTGGGCACACCGAGGGTCATTGCCGATGAGACGCAGAAGACGGTGTGGAGATGGGATCAAGGCGAGCCCTTCGGGGCTACACCGCCGAATGAGGATCCGGATCGAGACGGGACGGCGTTCCAGTTTCCGCTGAGATTCCCGGGGCAGTATGCGGATCGGGAGACGAATCTTGCGTACAACTACTTCAGGGATTACTCGGCGGAGATTGGGAGGTATCTGCAATTCGATCCCCTGGGTCTTCACGACGGCATTAATGCATATGTGTACGTGCATCTGTCCCCGATCAAGCATTCGGACCAGATGGGATTGGCATCTCGACCGATTTGCGAGACCCCAAGTGAATGTCCAGTGGCCGATCCGCCGCCGCCCTCAAAGGAATCCAACTACGGAAAATGGGTCGACAAATGTGTCGCTCAGAGCTGCCAAGCCGCTGGGTATGAAAAGGGATCAATCGGCAATTGGTGCTGTACGAAGATAGAAAAGTGGGCCTGCTCACGAGCCGGCACGAACTTCAATTGTTGCGACTGTGTCAAGCAGATGTGCCGGAACGAATACTCCGCAAATCCTGAGTTCTGGGTCCGGTGCGACGCCCAATTCCTGCTTTGTATGGGTAGGGTGCCAAAATGAAAGCCAAATTTCTTGCTCTGATATTCGCAACTTTCCTACTTGGGAGTATCGTCGGCCTAGCGATGGCGCTCCATCTGGCGCAACGCTCTAGTTCAACTTTTGTCGCCCAGCAGTTGAACGAAGCCCGGAGCCGTTATGCAGTTGCCGGTATTACGGCGCTTAGGGCTGGCAATAACGAGCTTGCGGAAAGTAGCTTGCAAGGGGAGCTTGGCGCGATCTTGCTGATCGATATGCCGGGAGTGATTGACCGCTGGCCTTTTGACTACCCTCTGCTTGTTGGTACCCTTGGCCGACAATTCCCTGGTGCCGATCTTGCGAAAAGAAGGGCGGACCAGGAGCGAGCACTTGTGCTAAGTCGGATGGCATACCTGAGAGAATCGCAGGGCAAGGTTGGCGAATCCACAATCTTGTATAGAGAGGCATCCAGAACTCTGGGCCTTGACTGGGGCGAATTACGAAAGAGGACTTCACAAGCCGTACAGAGAGACCGAAAAGGAGATTAACTGGGCACACCGAGGCTCATTGCGGATGAGACGCAGAAGACGGTGTGGCGGTGGGATCAGCAAGAGCCTTTCGGCGACAACCCGCCGAACGAAGACCCGAACAACACCACAACGAGCTTCGACTTCCCGTTGAGATTCCCGGGGCAGTACTTTGATCGGGAGGCGAATCTCGCGCACAACTACATGAGGGATTACGACCCGGTGATTGGCCGCTACGTCGAGAGCGATCCGATCGGGCTCAAGGGCGGATTGAATACTTATGCCTATGTGGCTGCGGATCCGCTCAGTGCCACAGATCGGTTGGGTTTGGTGGGCGAAAGGCCAGCACCGAGTTGTAAGGGACAGTGGGTCTTTACGGGATGGGCCGTAGACGATTCCGGGCGTCGTCCTGGTAGCCGTGAGCCAACACCGTGTATATGCTCATGGACGTGTTATGAGTGCGGACATCCCACCGGCAATGCGACTACCAGTGGGATGACGTATTACGATTGGGCTGCACCATGCTTCCGCGGCCGGCGCGGAGTGGCGACGATTCCAGCCTGTTCACCGGACGTCCCAAATGACTGTAGCTGCTCGAGAACGAAGCCGTGAGCGGAAGTGCCATGACTCGCGCTTGCTTTACGGAGTGACTATGCACATGCTCAGGACAGCATTGACTATTACCGCGGTGCTACTGCTGGTGGGAGCAGAAAATTCCCGTGCGGCAGAGAGCGGGCAACCGGAAGAGTTCGAATTGCTGACCCCAAAGAATGCTGATCGTCGGCACGTGGACGTGTATCCGGGAACAACCCTTTTGAAGCAACTCTACTTCGAAGTGAACCTGGAGTACCCTAATGCTTCAATTGGATCGGCGATTGATACCCGGCTCAGCGCCAATGGCTGGCGGCCATGTGCCGCACGAGATTCAAGCTGGGTTAGCATTCCGGACAATAGCGACGAGAGCAACCCTCAATGTCACTATGTGCTTAACAAGTCCTTCATTAAGGCGAACGATTTATTGCTGATCTCGATGCGATATCGAGCCAAGCTTGCGAAGAAATGGTCTTGCGCGCCCAAGCCCGACAACTCCCGCCAGTTGGTAACGGTCTTGATCTACAAGTTTCCGGACCGCGCGAGCATGCGGCTGGAGAAACAGGGATTGTCTTGTCCAGAGTAGTTCCGAGATTTCGATATCCGGATCACCTGGGCACACCGAGGCTCATTGCGGATGAGACGCTGCGATCGCCTGGTCGTGTAAGCCGAGCTTCTTCTCGTGTTCTTCCAGCCGGCGGGTGAGGTCCTTGTGGGAGGCGAGGAACTGGCGCAGGCGCGCGAAGGCGCGTACGACGTAGAGGCTGGTTTCCACGGCGCGGGGGGAATTGAGGACGGTGGCGGCCATCAGCGCGCCGTGCTCGGTGAAGGCGAAGGGGGCGCGGCGCAGTCCCATCTTCGCGCCCGGATTGGACATCACAAACTGTGATCTCCAATTCTCGAGCTCCCTGGCCGAGAGCTGGAACATGAAGTCGGGCGGGAAGCGCTGGGCGTTGCGCTTGACCGCCTCGTTGAGCGCTCGGGCCTCGACGCCGTAGAGCGCGGCGAGGTCGGCATCGAGCAGGACCTTGTGGCCGCGAATGAGCAGGATGTGGTTCTCGATGCCCTCGATCGGGACTGTGGGCTCCAAAACCATCGGCGCCTCAGCGTCCCGCCCGGGCGAGCAGGCCCCCGAGCACCTGGACGACGAGGCATTCGCAGTTGATGACGGGTTGCTGTGGCGTGAACACCAGGGCGCCCCGGGTGGGGCGCCCTCCTACTTCGCCACCGCCTGCACCAGCCCCAGCCTGCTGCGCCCGCGCACGTGCTGCTTGAGGCGCAGCGGCGCGACCAGGTCGCGCACGTAGTTGGGCAGCGCGAACACGCCTTCGTGGGTCTCGCCGTTGTAGAACCTCAGGTGCTGGAGTTTGCGTGCCTCGATGCGCCGGTCGATCTCGTCGGCGGTGAAGGCCTTCGGGTCGAGCTTGTCGGAGCACACGGCCATCGCCCACTGCGCGCCGTAGAGCGGGATGTACATGGTGTAGGGACGCACGATGCGAAACACGCCGTTCAGCCGCTGGGCGAGTTCGGCGACGCGCTCGGGGCGGGCCACCGGCGCTCCGATATGAAGCACCAGCGCGCCTCCCGGGGCGAGCGCATGCCGGCACTGCTGGAAGAAATCGACCGAGTAGAGCGCCTCGGCCGGGCCCATCGGGTCGTTCAGGTCGAGCGCGATCAGGTCGAACTTCTCGCTCGTCTCGCGCACGAACTTCATGCCGTCGTCGATCAGCACGCGCAGTTTCGGATTGTCGAAGACGCCGTTGTGCACCGCCCGGAAGTGTTCCTTGGCGATCTTGATGACCTCCTCGTCGATTTCGACCATCGTGACCTGCTCGACCGAGGGGTGTTTGAGAGCCTCCTCCGCCGAACCGCCGTCGCCGCCGCCGATGATCAGCAGTTTCTTCGGCGCGCCGTGCGCGGCGAGCGCCGGGTGGACCAGGTTTTCGTGGTACACGAATTCGTCGCGCTCGGAGGTCATGTTATAGCCGTCCAGGCGGAACAGTTTGCCGTAGTGCGGCGTGTCGTAGATCGCGAGTTTCTGGTAGCGGGTCTGCCACTCGCCGACCTGGCGCGTGGCCTTGATGTAGAAACCCGTCGAGTCGTTGAGCGGCTCGAAAAGGGTATGTCCGCCGCGCTCGATCTCGTGGCGCGCGACCTCGGTCGGGCTGAAATAGCCGACGATATTGTCGAACAACTGGCGCGCCTTGACACTGTTGTCGGCGCTGAAGTTGCAGACGTAGACGTCCAGCGTGAGGCCGTCGCGCTCGGGCCAGGTGTGAATCGCGAGGTGCGACTCCGCCAGCACCACCGTGCCGGTAAAGCCCGATCCCTCGAACTGCTTGAAGGTGGCGTCCATCACGGTGAGCCCCGCTGCACGCACCATGCTGACGCAGGTTTCCTTGAACGCCTCGCCGTCGAGAAGGAGTTGCGGATCGCAGCGGCAGCCGCCCAAATCACCGATGAGATGCAGACCGTTCATACGCGTACCCCCGAAAAAACAAGAAGGCGCACCCCGGCACGAATCCCAGGCTGCGCCTCTCTGTTACCGCCTCGCGGCGAGAAACTGGACTCTTCAATTCGGTTCAATTCGTTCAAAACCCCTCTTGGGCCGCCCCGTCAGGGCTGGTCACCCGGTTGAAAAGTTCGCCGCATCTGCATGGCCATATCGTCGATCAGGCGGCGAGCAATCGAAATTTTACTTGGAAGTCTCGGCAATTGGAATACTTCGAACCAGTTTGCGGCCTCTATTTCGCCTTCCCGAGGGCAAATCTCGCCGGCGATCCAGTCGCAGGTGAACGCGATCATCAGGCTGTGGGGAAAGGGCCAGGGCTGGCTCGCGAAGTAGGCGATGTTGCCGACCTCGACGCCGACCTCCTCGGCGACCTCGCGGCGCACGCATTGCTCGAGGGATTCACCCGGTTCGACGAAGCCCGCGAGTGCGCTGTACATGCCGGCGGGAAAGTGCGCGCCGCGCGCGAGCAGCAGTTCCCGCCCGCGCCGCACCAGCGCCATCACCGCCGGGGCAAGGCGCGGATAGACCGCGAGCTGGCAGGCCGGGCAGACACGGACGTGCTCGCCGACCTTGGTCTCGGTGGGGCTCGCGCAGCGCCCGCAGTAGCGATGCGTGCGGTCCCAGTCGACGAGCTGCAACGCGCGTCCGGCGATGGCGAAGTGGGCGTCGTCGAGCACCGAGAAGAGCGTGCGCAGGTTCTCCCAGGCCATGCCTGGCGGGGCCGCCGCCTCGGCGGCCGCTTCGATCGCGTGGCAGCGCACGCCATGCAGGAGCCCGATGGGCAGCGCACGGGCTCCCGCGTGAGTCAGCCCCTCCGGCAGGCGGGGCACCTCGCCAAAGGGCAACCTGGCCCAGCCTGGCCGGGCCAGCACACGCGGGTCATCGGAGGATCCGGGAAGCGGCGGGCCCAGTTCTACCAGCAGGCGGTCGCCTCGGTAGACGAACCAATGGCCCGGGCCGGGCGTTTCGCTGACCAGGTGTTCAAACCCCTCCGGGCGGTGAAAGGCAAGCCTGGACACGATTCCTCAGCCGATCGCCTTATCGATCATTTGCGCGCCCTGCTCGGTCAGAAAGCCCTTGAACGCCGCCGCGGCGCCCGAGAGCCGCTTCTTCGCGCGGTGGATCACGTACCAGTCGCGCATCACCGGAGTCCCGGCGATGCGTAACACGACGAGGCGCCCCGCGGCGAGTTCCAGGCCCACGGTATGCAGGGACAGGAAGCTCACGCCCATGCCGGCCATGACTGCCTGCTTGATGGTTTCGTTGGAACTCATCTCGATCGTCTCGGCCGGGGTGAAGTCGCGCTCGGCGAAGAAATGCTCCATCGCCGCGCGGGTGCCCGATCCCACTTCGCGGATGAGGAAGGTATCGGTGGCGAGCCGGGCGAGCGCCGCGCGCGGGCGGCGCGCGAGC
>JAOUFA010000254.1 GCA_029858545.1 Betaproteobacteria bacterium | reverse complement strand
CCGGTGTCGCGCTTCCCATCGAGAAGCGCTCGCGCATGAAGGCGATCCTGCAACGCCTGGAGGAAATCCAGCAGAGCTTCGCGCGCAACATCCGCGACAACACGACGCGGCTCGCCTTCAGCGCGCAGGAGGTCGAGGGACTGCCCGCCGCGTATCTGGAGAACGCGCGGCGCGACGGCGCGGGCAATTACCTGCTCGGTTTCGAGTATCCGGAATACGAGCCGTTCATGACCAACGCGGTGAATGAGGCGGCGCGGCGCCGCTATTTCATCGCCTTCAACAACCGCGGCACGGCGGCGAACCTCGTGTTGCTCGACGAAGCGAGCCGCCTTCGGCGCGAGATCGCCCACCTGTACGGCCTGCCGAGCTACGCCCATTTCGCGCTGCGACGACGCATGGCGGGCAAACCGGAAGCGGTGCAGCGTTTTCTCGCCGAGGTAAGGACCAAGGTGAGTGAGGTCGAGACGCGGGAAATCGCCGAGCTGCGCAGGCTGAAGGCCGAACGCGCCGGGCTTGCCGCCGAGGCGGTCCGGCTCGAGCGCTGGGATCTCGCGTATTACCAGGAACAGATCAAGAAGAAGCGCTACGACATCGACCAGGAGGCGCTGCGCGCCTACTTTCCCACCGCTGCGGTGACCGAATGGGCGCTGGCGGTCGCGGCAGAACTGTACGGCGTGCGCTTCGAGCGGACCGAGGCGCCGCTCTGGCATCCCACGGTGCGCTACTACCGGGTGATCGACGCGAAGACGGGGAGATTTCTCAGCGGCATCTATCTCGATCTGTTCCCGCGCGAGGGAAAATACAGCCATGCGGCGGCCTTCGGCGTGCGCGGCAGCAGCGTGCTCGCCGGGCGTACGCCGATCAGCGTGCTGGTGGCGAACTTCAATCCGCGCGGGCTGGATCATCGCGAACTCGAAACGATCATGCACGAGTTCGGCCACATCCTGCACGGGGTTCTGTCGCGCACGCGCTACGCGAGCCAGGCCGGAACCAGCGTCGAGCGCGACTTCGTCGAAGCGCCCTCGCAGATGTTCGAGGAGTGGGCGCGCACCGAGGAGCCGCTCGCGCGCATCCAGCGCTACTGCAGCGGCTGTCCCGCGGTCGATGCGGCGCTGGTGAAGCGCCTGCATGCCGCGCGTTCCTACGGCCAGGGAATCCGCTATGCGCGCCAGCATCTGTACGCGAGCTACGACATGGCGCTCACCGGCGAGCGCGAGGTCGATCCGATGCGCGCATGGATCGACATGGAGGGGCAGACGCCCACGGGCTACGTCGCCGGCACCGAGTTCCCGGGCGCCTTCGGTCACCTGGTGAGCGGCTATGCCGCGGGCTACTACGGCTATATGTGGTCCGAGGTGCTTGCGCTCGACATGCTGTCGGGTTTCGGCGGACAGCCGATGAACCGCGACGCGGGGCGGCGCTTTCGCGAGCTGATCCTGTCTCAGGGCAGCCAGCGCAGCGCGGCGCGGATGGCGCGGGCGTTTCTCGGACGCGAGCCCTCGCCCGAGGCGTTCTTCGCCGAAATCACCGGACAGCGGGCGAACTGAGAGCGGGGCTGCGATGCCGGCCTACATCCTTAGAAGGCTGTGGCAGATGCTGCCGACCCTGCTCGGGGTCGTGCTGCTCGTGTTCTTCCTGTTCAACTGGGTCGGCGGCGACCCCGCCTATCTGCTCGCCGGCAAGATCTCCAATCCGGCGCAGATCGAGAGCATCCGGCGCCAGCTCGGCGTCGATCAGCCGGTCTATGTCCAGATCTGGATCTTCATCCAGCAGATCGCCACGGGCGATTTCGGCGTGAGCTGGGCGACCAACGAAAGGGTCGCGGAAATCTTCGCCACCCGGCTCGGGCCGTCGCTGACGGTGCTCGTGCCGATGCTGGTGATCGACACGCTGATCGCGCTCGCTGCGGCGATGCTGGTGGCCTATCTGCGCGGCTCGCTCACCGATCGGATCGTGATGATCGGCTGCACGGTGGGCCAGTCGGTGAGTATCCTCGTCTACATCATCGTGCTGCAGTACCTGCTCGCCTACCAGCTGGGCTGGTTCCCGGTACAGGGCTGGGGCGCCGGGCTCGCCGAGAACCTGCTCGTGTACAGCCTGCTGCCGGTGATTGTCGGCGTGCTGGTTTCGATCGCACCCGACACGCGGCTCTATCGCAGCTTCTTTCTCGACGAGATCGGCCATGATTACGTGCGCACCGCACGCGCCAAGGGCATGACCGAAATGCGCGTGATGTGGGTGCACGTGCTGCGCAACGCCTCGATCCCGATCATCACCAACGTGATGATCCAGTTGCCCGGCCTGCTCGCGGGCGCGTTCCTCATCGAGCGTTTCTTTTCCATTCCCGGCATCGGCCGCGAAGTGATCCTCGCGGTCGAGCGCAGCGATTTTCCCGTGATCAAGGCGGTGACGGTGTACGTGGCGATCGCGACCATGATCATCAACCTGCTCGCCGACCTGCTGTACAAGGCGGTCGACCCGCGCGTGCAACTCAAATGAACGTCGTCGCGGAGGATCTGCCGGAACACGGCAGCGGGTTTCCCGGACCCTGGCGGCTCGCCTGGCGACGCCTGCGCTACGACCGGCTGGCGATGGTTTCGCTCGCCGTGGTGGCCTTCTTTATCGCGCTGATGGCGCTGTCGTGGACGGGCTGGCTCGCGGCCGACTGGGGCCGCGAGGTGGGCGTGAGCCACGCGCCACCGGGCCTTATCGGCCCCGACGCGGCGAGTCCCGCGGTGCAGCACGGCGGCGCCCCGGCAGGCGGTATTCAGCCCGACGATTCGGGCGTGGTCGATCCGCTGGGCGAGGTGCTGGCGCGAATCCGCTCCGGAGCAGCCGGTGCCGCCGACGATGGCGGGGTCGTGGACCCGCTCGCCGGCGTGCTCGCCGAGATCCGCGCGCGCGCGGGCGCCGCGCAGGCGGGCGGCGCGATGCGCGCGGCGACGCTGCCTTTCGGCGGCGACAAGTGGGGCCGTGATGTGTTGAGCAAGGTGATCAAGGGCACCGAGACATCGCTGTTCGTCGGCCTGAGCGCGGCGCTGCTCGCGACCTTCCTCGGCACGGTGTTCGGTGCGTTCGCCGGCTACCACGGGCGGCGCGTCGACGATTTCCTCAACTGGTTCTACAGCGTGTTTACCTCGGTGCCGTATCTGCTGCTGATTCTCGCGATCGCCGCAGTGCTCAGCCAGAAGGGGACGGTGACCGTGGTGCTGATTCTCGGCCTGACCGGCTGGACCGGCATTTTCCGGTTGGTGCGCGCCGAATACATGAAGCACAAGGTGCGCGAGTACGTCCAGGCGGCCGATGCGATCGGCGCCTCGCACGCGCGCCGGATGTTCGTTCATATCCTGCCCAACATCAGCCATGTCGTGCTGGTGCAGCTCTCGCTGCACGTCGTGCTGTTCATCAAATCGGAGGTGGTACTGAGCTTCCTCGGCTTCGGCGTGGGAGTCGACACGGTGTCCTGGGGCAGCATGCTCAACGAGGCGCAAAGCGAACTGCTGCTCGGCAAATGGTGGCAACTCGCGGCGGCGACCGCGGCGATGGCGGTGCTCGTCACTTCGTTCAGCCTGCTCACCGATGCGCTGCGTGACGCGCTCGATCCGAAACTCAAATGAACGCGAACGCCAACGCGCAGACGCTCATCGAGGTCCGTGACCTGCGCATCGGCTTTCGCCTGGGCAGGACCGGGCAGACGCAAGCCGTGAAAGGCGTGAGCTTCGACGTCCCGGCGCAGGGCACGCTCGCCCTGGTGGGCGAATCGGGCAGCGGCAAGTCGGTGACCGCGCTCGCGCTGATGGGGCTGCTGCCGAAGGAGAACACGCTGCTTGGCGCCGGCAGCCGCATCTTCTACGCGGGCCGCAATCTGTTCGAGTTGCCGCGCAGCGAATTGCGCCGGCTGCGCGGGCGCGACATCGGGATGATCTTCCAGGAGCCGATGAGCTCGCTCAACCCGGTATTCAGCGTGGGCTTTCAACTCGGCGAAGTGCTGCGCCGGCACCTCGGCATGACCAGGCGGCAGGCGCAAACGCGCGCGGTCGAACTGCTGGGTGAGGTGGGCATCGCCGCGCCGGGCAAACGGGTCGACGATTATCCGTTCCGGCTCTCCGGCGGCGAGCAGCAGCGCGTCATGATCGCGATGGCGATCGCCTGCGAGCCGCGGCTGCTGATCGCCGACGAGCCGACGACGGCGCTCGATGTCACGATTCAGAAGCAGATTCTCGACCTGATCGCGAATCTGCAGAAGAAAAGGCGCATGTCGGTGCTGTTCATCACGCACGACCTTTCCGTCGTGGGGGAAATCGCCGACCAGGTGGTCGTGATGCGCGACGGCGAGGTCCGCGAGCAGGGCTCCGTGGCGCAGATTTTCGGCGCGCCGCGCGATGCGTACACGCGCGCGCTGCTGCTTTGCCGGCCGCGGCTCGATCGGCGGCCCGAGAGGCTGCCGGTTATCGATGATTTCCTCGGATCGGCGGACGGCAATCGGCCCGACCCGGTCGAGCGCCGGCGCGGTTTGCGCGGCGACGAGCCGGCGATCCTCGATGTGCGCAAGCTCAGCAAGAGCTTCTATTCGCGCGAAGGCCTGTTCGGCAGACGCGAATTCAAGGCGGTCAAGGAGGTGTCGTTCACGCTGGCCAAGGGCAAGACCCTGGGCCTGGTGGGCGAGTCGGGCTCGGGCAAGTCCACGCTCGGTCTGATGCTCGCGCGCCTGCATGAAGCCTCGGCCGGGGAAGTGCTGTTCGCGGGCGAGGACCTGCTGAAGCTGCCGCCCGAGGCGGCGTTAAGCTGCAAGCGTCGCGTGCAGATCATCTTCCAGAACCCCTATGCGTCGCTCAACCCGCGTTTCACCATCGGCCAGATTCTCACCGAGCCGATGCGCATCCACCGCATTGGTGCGAACGAGGCCGAGCGGCGCGAGCGGGCGCGCGATCTGCTCGCCAAGGTCGGCTTGCCCGTCGCGTCGTTCTTCCGTCATCCGCACGAATTCTCGGGCGGTCAGCGCCAGCGTATCGCGATCGCGCGCTGCCTGACCCTGCAGCCGGAGATCCTGATCTGCGACGAATCGGTATCCGCGCTCGACGTTTCGGTCCAGGCGCAGGTGCTCAACCTTCTGCAGGCACTGCAGGACGAATACGGCATGAGCTATCTCTTCATCTCACACGATCTCGCGGTGGTCAAGTACATGGCCGACGAGGTGATGGTGATGAGCGAGGGGGAGGCGGTCGAAATCGCGCCGTCCGACGAAATCTACCTGCATCCGCGCCATCCCTACACGCGCAAGCTGCTTGCAGCGATTCCGCAGGGCTGGCGCGGGGGGCGGGCGACCGCGTAAGGCGGCTGGGGTGTCGGCGGAGGTTTGGCCGCCGCGGAATTGCAGTGCATGCCAGACATGCCGCCACCTCGTTGATTCGAGGTTTCGGCCGCAGGGCGGGGCTGCGCCGGCGGCAGCCTCAGTGCCTGGCGTCGAGGCGTGACAGTTCGCTGGTGATCGAGAACGTGTCCTCGTCGTCCCACTCGAGATCGATTTCTTCCCAGTTGGCCGCGTCCTGTTCGAGTGGAAAGGCATCGGCATCCGCGCCGTATACGTCGTCCAGTGTCATGACGTCTCCTTGGTGAAAGAGTACGCCCGCATCTTGGCGCCGCCGCCGGGACGATGATGGGGGGAAGAGAGGCAGGAAGAGGTTGCAATTCGCGCGCGCCGCGGCGCCGCA
>JAOUFA010000253.1 GCA_029858545.1 Betaproteobacteria bacterium | reverse complement strand
GGTCGTCACGTCGACGATTCGGTGCACAATTTCGAGGAGTGGGGCCTGCCGGTGTGGAAGCAGCCCGGCGACGAGGACAAGACCCTGCGTCAGGGCGGCAAGCCGGTGCGCTCGGGCCGCTGGCAGATCATGATCAACGGCGAGTCCTACAAGTGGATCGTTGCCGAAGCGGCGAAGAAGGCGCTCGGCAACGACCGCATTCAGGAGCGCGTGTTCATCGTGCGCCTGGTGACCGACAAGAACGATCCGACGCGGATTGCCGCGGCGGCCGGCTTTTCGGTGCGCGAGCATAAGCTCTACATCTACAAGTTCAAGGCCTGCCTGCTGGTGTGTGGCGGCGCGGTAAACGTATTCCGTCCGCGCTCGGTGGGCGAGGGCACGGGACGCGCGTGGTACCCGGTGTGGAACGCCGGTTCGACCTACGCGATGGCGGCGGAAATGGGCGCGGAGCTTACGATGATGGAGAACCGCTTCGTGCCGGCGCGCTTCAAGGACGGCTACGGCCCGGTCGGTGCCTGGTTCCTTCTTTTCAAGGCGCAGGTGCGTAACGGCGCGAACGAGGACTACGGCACGATTCACGGCGCCGAACTGAAGGACACGAAACGCTTCGGCAAGTATGGCCAGGGCGTGCCGGGCACCTGCCTGCGCAATCACCTGATGCTCAACGAGATGAAAGAGGGTCGCGGCCCGATCATCATGGACACGCCGACGGCGATGGCCAAGCTCGCCGAGAAGATGACGCCGAAGGAAGTGAAACACCTGGAGGCCGAGGCCTGGGAAGATTTTCTCGATATGACGATCGCGCAGTGCGGAATCTGGGCGGGCGAGAACATCGAGCCTGACAAGAAGCCCTCCGAAATCATGCCGACCGAGCCCTACCTGCTCGGCTCGCACGCGGGTTGCGCCGGCATCTGGGTGTCTGGCCCGACCGACATCCCGGGGACGCCGAAGGAGTGGAGCTGGGGCTACAACCGCATGACCACGGTGAAGGGCCTGTTTACCGCCGGCGACGGCGTGGGCGCCTCGGGTCACAAGTTCTCCTCCGGTTCGTTTACCGAGGGGCGCATCGCGGCCAAGGCGATGGTCAAGTTCTGCCTCGACAACAAGACCTGGAAGCCCGAGTCCTCGCGTACGACGCAGGAACTGGTCGACGAGATCTACCGCCCGGTACGCACCTTCATCGAGCACAAGGACTACACCACCGCGATCGACATCAACCCGCACTACATCACGCCCAAGATGCTGCAGTTCCGTCTGCAGAAGATCATGGACGAATACTGCGCGGGCATCGCGACCTGGTACCAGACCAACGCGAAGATGCTCGAGATCTGCGAGCAGAAGCTCGAGATGATCAAGGAAGACTCGCTCAAGATGCGCGCCAAGGACCTGCATGAGCTGTTGCGCGCCTGGGAGAATTACCATCGCATCGTCGCGGCCGAAGCGCACATGAAGCACATCCAGTTCCGGCAGGAGACGCGCTATCCCGGTTACTACTATCGCACCGACTACAACTTCATCGACGACGAGAATTGGAAGTGCTTCGTCAATTCGCGCTACAACCGCGACACGAAGAAGTGGGAGCTGAAGAAGGTGCCGTTCGTGCAGCTTATCAAGGACTGATAGGCGGTGCCGGCTCGCGCCGGCCCGAATATCGCAATGTGGTGTCGACGCCCCCGCCCCGGGAAACCGGCGCGGGGGTTTTGTTTGCGATCCTTACTCGGCGACGGCTGCCCAGGCGCGTTCGCGTTCGGCGCGATCCGGTCGGCTGCGCCGGAATTTCGCGCCGCAAACGGACAGGCGTTGTCGCGCTCCGGTCGTACTAGCGTCCCGGCGCTCCGATCGCCACCGGCCGCACGGGCGATCCCGAGGCACCGCGATCGAGCAGCGGTAGGATCATGGTGCACGATGTCCATACCCGATCGTGTGCAAGCTCTCCGAGCCGCACGTTCTGAATTTGGTGTATGCCCGAGCGCGCGAGGTTGTGGTGATGGATGACGAAGGGCAGCCCGGGCGGCGTGCCCGCGGCGGGGCCGGCCTTGCCCTGCAGCATGCCCTCGGGCACCGGATCGGTGAACGGGTTGTCGAGCGCGACCAGCACCACGCCCTTTTGCTCGATGTACTTTGCAGCGTCGTAGGACAGACCCGGTCCCTTGGTGTAGTAGAACTTTTCGGCGTCGGGGTCGTGCCAGTTGTCGCCCCAGCCGGTGTAGAGGTAGAGCACGTCGCCGCGCAGCAGTCCGCGCCCGGCGAGGCCCTGCGCCGCCAGCATGCCTTCGATATCGGCCGCACTCACCAGTTGCCCCGGTTTGAGCGCGCTTCCCTTGCCGAGATAGCGTTTCGCGTCGAGCAGCACCGCGCTCGTGACGATGGGCGGCACCTTCTCGATGCCGAGTTTTAGCAGGGGCGAATCGGCGCTGGGTTTCACCTGCGCCTGGGTCAGCCCGCCGTAGTAGACCGAACGCTCGGCGGGAAACGCCCCCTTGCCGTCCCAGGGCTGCGGCAACACCGCGAAGTGGCCAATCGCATCCATTTGCGTGCCCTGGGCGCCGATCTCGCCGCTCACCACTTCCTCACCGTTGAACGCGTGCAGCGTGCCGGGGATGCCGACCGTCGGGCGATACTTGTACTTGAGCGGCACGCCGAAGGGCGACATCGGCATGGTATTGGAGCGCTCGTGGCTCAGCTCGTAGCTGTGCGCGCCGTCCTGTGTCAGGTAATAGGCGCAGCGCATCCAGGTTCCCGCGCCGAGCGCGTTCGCCATGCCGCGCTCGTCGCCCGCCGGCCAGGGCGGGGCGGGCACCATGGACTTCGACTTCTCAATGACTTGGGATTCGCTTTGCATACCGGCACAGGCGCCGAGCAGCAGCACGAGGCTACCCGCAACGGCGAGCGTGGTGAAGCGCATGGTTCTGTCCTCCTCCAGGTTGACGCCGGTGCCGAGGCGGCGCCGGCGCGGCCATGCTCCCGGATTGCCGCACCGATGGCAAGCGGCGTCTGAGTGCCGTTGCACCGGACGATGCGCGACCTCCGGGGACCACTGACCGCAGACGGCCAGCGGTCTCTAGGCTTTCAATCTCGGCACCAGGTTCAGCGCTTTGCCGCTCTTGATACCCTGCAGCGTCGTCTCCGCAAGCCCCAGCGTTCTCAGCGCGGCCGCCTGCTGCGGGCGGATGGAAACGCACTGCTGCCTTTTCTCCAGTTCAGTTCCTCGAACGCGGCGCCGAACGCCTCCAGCGTTTATAATGAAGGGACAATGGGGAAGATCGTGCTGATGACGTTTGCGGGCTTGGGGGCGGTGCTGGCGCTCGCGGGGGCGTTCGCGACGGTTGTATTCTTTGGCGGATTTGTCGATGTTTCGGCCGATACGCCGCACGCAGCGTTGGTGTTCGATTTCATCGAGGGGGCGCGGGAACGCGCGATTCGGCGTCGGGCGCGCGATATTGCACCGCCTGCCGACCTGTCGGATCCCAAGCGGATTGGCCGGGGCGCGGGAAACTATCAGGCCATGTGCGAGGAATGTCATTTGTCCCCGGGTATGCATAACTCTGAACTTCGGCAGGGTCTCTACCCAACGCCGCCGGATTTGACCAAGGCTCCGACTGAACGAATGCCCGACGGCGCAGAGTCGGCACGCCGGTTCTGGATAATCAAGCACGGCATCAAGGCGTCCGCGATGCCGGCCTGGTCCAAGGGCGGCATGGAGGACTCCGCGATTTGGGATCTGACCGCCTTTCTCGGTCGCCTTCCTGCACTGTCTGCCGAGCAATATCAGGGCTTGGTGGCTGCGAGCGCAGGTCATGCACACAGCGGAGTTGTGGAGAAGGGCCGTTCTGGCACTTCGCGTGCGACCCACGTCGACAAGCCCGGGTCCAAGCACCACACGCATTGAGCGCGTCGGCGGCGCGGCCGCCGCGCCGACCCGCGGACGAAACCGGCAGGGTTGCCTTGCCGGGCGCGACACGATCTTGGTGGGCGATGCAGGAAACGAGCGGCGATCCGATGGTCGAGCGGGCGCGGCAACCCTGCGCCGGCTCGCCATACCAGCGCCGGGTCGACTGTCGTGCCCAGGTGACGCCACTTCGCGAAGTTCCCAAAAGGCCGTGCGGAAGTTCCTGAGCGATTTCGCGCCGCGAATCTAGTATTCGTTTCACCCGCGCACCGGCCAGCATGCCGCGCGACTCGCGGGCGGCGAAATTCATGGCGAGGTGGAGCGATGGAACTGAGCAGAACGATAAAACTATTCCTGGCAATCAGCGCGCTGTTTCTCGGCGGGTGCGCGGCGGGCATTTCGGGCAGCGTGCGGTTCGTGGATAGCAGTAATCAGCCAGTGGCCGATGCCAAGCTGGAAGGGGTGGTCGTCAATCTGATCAACACGACGGCTGCGGTCGAGAATGCCTCGTCATCGGTCAAGACCGACGAGAAGGGGAACTTCAAGACCGACTCGAAGGAAATCAAGCCAGGTACCTATAAGGTCGAGGCGAGTGAAGCCGGCTACATCCCGGTGTCCAAGATCATCGAATTGAAGGACAGTTCGCGCGAAGTCGAACTGGTGCTCAAGCAGTTGCCGCGCGGGCAGTCGCAGTCCTATCGCGGGCCCAGTTCCGACCGCGACAAGATCATCAATCCCGGCGAAGTGAACATCCAGCCGCCGTCGATGTAGACGCGCGGGACGGAACTCACGCGGGCCGCGCAGTCTGCCGGCCTCAATACGCTATCTAGGCTTAAGTCTTCAAATGGGAGTCGCCATGCGCAGTGGACAACTCGGTATCCTGGTTCTGGCGGTGGTCGCAGCGCTTGCCGGCTGTGCACCCAAGCCGGTGGATCTCGACCTCGAAGTCACGGTTCGTCTGGAGGGCAAACCGGCGAAGGGAGTTCGCGTGTCCGTTGACGGCGTGGTGCACGGTGTGACCGATGCACAAGGGGTGCTCACGAAGAGCATCGCGCGCGTGCCGGGAAAGGTCGTCAAGGTCGACGTGCGTTCCGAGGATCCCAAGTTGCGCGTTAAAGACGGCAACCGGGAGTTCACCGTGAAGGCGCGCAAGGACAGCGAGCCGCGCGAGAAGCAGGCATTTACCTTCGATTTGCAGCGCCTGCTGACGGTCGCGGTAGTGCATGACGGCAAGGCGGTGGCCGGCGTGCAGGTGAGCGTCGACGGCCATGCCGCCGGCACGACGCAGCAGACCGGCGAGGTCGAGCTGTTGTTCGACACCTGGCCGAAGGCCGCCCTGCGGCTGTCGGCGAAGAAGGAAGGTTTCGGCGAGTCGCGCCTGGCCTACAAGGGAAAGCCGGGCGAACGCGTCGAAGTGGTGCTCTACAAGGACGCGGTGATTCATATTGAAGCGCTCGAAGACCGCTACGGCAGTCACCGGCCGATTCGCGGCGCGGCGGTATTTCTGGGGCAGAAGCAAATTGGCACTACTTCGGCCGACGGTACGCTGAAGTACCGGTTCAGGGGGCCGCTCGGTGATCAGGCGACGCTGCGCATCGCCGCGCCGGGCTACCTGCCCGGCAGCGCATCGCGCAGCGTCAAGCTGGGCGGCAACCAGAAGGTGCGGCAGTATTTCCAGCCGACCGCCGCGCAACCGCTGCGCACGGCCGTGCTCGGCTTCGTCGGCAATACCTCGGGCGAGGATATCGGTGACGCGACGAAGAAGATCGAAGGCGCATTTGTAGAGGAACTCTTCAAGTCCAAGGCGTTCAAGCAGGTGCCTGCGGCCA
>JAOUFA010000009.1 GCA_029858545.1 Betaproteobacteria bacterium | reverse complement strand
CCGGGACCCGATCTTCAGCTGACGGATCGAGTACCCCATCGTCGCCGCCGAAATCAGCCACACGCCCCCGACCGCGGTCACGAAGTCGAGCGCGATCAGCCAGGGCTCGCCCTTCATGAGCAGCGTGCCCGAGAACACGAACAGGAACGGCAGCACGAACACCGTCCAGCCGAGCGCCATCGCCGTGAACCCGGTGCGCATCGGGTCGGCGTCCGCCAGATTCGCCGCGGCGAAAGCGCCGATCGCCACCGGCGGCGTGATCATCGACAGGCAGCCGTAATACATGATGAACATGTGCGCCGCCATCGGATCGATGCCCATCTTGACGAGTGCCGGAGCGATCAGCGTCGCGAGCAGGATGTAGACGCCGACGGTGGGCATGCCCATGCCGAGGACGATCGAGGCGACGCCCGCGATGACGAGCAGCCCGAGCAGGCTGTCGCCGGAGGCGTACAGCAGGACCACGGTGAGCGTGAAGCCGAGCCCGGAATAGGTGAGCGCACCGATGATCACGCCCGCGGCGGCGGCGATCATGAACAGCTCGAGCACCGAGAAAGCGCTCTCGCGCAGCATGTCGTAGACGTCGCGCACGCTGATGCGCTTGCCCTGGAACGGGAACATCATCGCGAGCGCGAGGCTGACTGCCGTCGCGAGCAACCCTGCCGTCTCGGGCTCGTAGTTCATCCAGAACAGCGCGTAGACGAGCACCCCGAACGGGATCGGGAAATACCAGCCCGCGCGCATCACCGTCGCGACGCGCGGAATGCGGCTTTCCTCCAGGCGCTGGATGCCGCGGCGCGCGGCTTCGAGATCGACCTGGATGAACAGCGCGACGTAGAAGAGCAGCGCCGGAATCAGCGCCGCGAGGGCCACGCTCGCGTACGACACTTGCAGGAACTCGGCCATCAGGAAGGCCGCGATGCCCATCACCGGCGGCATGAGTTGCCCTCCGGTGGAGGCCGCCGCCTCGATCGCGCCGGCGACGTGCGCCCGATAACCGGATTGCTTCATCAGCGGAATCGTCACCACGCCGACGGTGAGCACGTTGGACACCGTGCTGCCTGAAATCGTGCCGAACAGCGACGAGCCGAGGATCGCGATCTTGGCCGGCCCGCCGCGGTAGCGTCCCATCAGCGCCATCGAAATGTCGGTAAAGAAGGTCGACCCCCCCGACTTGAACAGCACCTGGCCGAACAGCACGTAGATCGCGACCACGGCGGCGACGATCTTCATCGGCGTGCCGAGGATGGCGCTCGAGTCCCACACCGCGAAGTAGGCGAGGCGGCCGAGTGGAATCGAGCGCGCGGCGAAATCTCCGGGCAGCGCGCCGCCCACCAGCGCCAGGATGAAGAATGTCAGCGTGACGATGACGAGCGCGAGTCCGGTTGTGCGGCGCAGTCCCTCGAGGAACAGCACGCCCAGCAGCGCGGCGACGACGACACCATCCCAGGGTCGCACGCTCACCATGTCCGACAGCTCCGGATAGCGCACCGCCATGTAGACCGCGCAGACAAAGGAAACCACGGCGGCGGCGAGGTCGTACCACGGCACCGACCCGCTGCGCCCCTTGCGCCCGCCTCCCGCCGGGACGCGCAGGTAGAGCAGCGGCAACGCGAGCGCGATGAGGCCGGCGAGATACTGCTCGGAGTAGAGCGAAAGTCCGAATCGATGAAACAGATCGGCCGCCAGCGCAATGATCCCGCAGGTCAGTGCCACCGCCAGTATGCTGACTAGCCTCCACATGGTGAACGTATCTTAACCCGGGGTCGGGCGGGAATTGCGAACATGTTCACTTTGGGTTTAGGATGGGCGCAAGGAGGAGCAACCATGAAATCGCATACCATGAAATTTCTTGCGGGATTCGCTTGTGCGTCGCTGTTCGCCGCAACCGCCGCGGCACAGACGGTCAGCATCATCACCACGCCGGTGGGATCCTTCTCCAACTCGGCGGGCGGCGCGATGGCGAAGGTGCTCATCGAGAAGGCCAAACTTCGCGCCGTGGTGCAGGCCCAGGCGAGCACCGGCTTCGAGGAAACGGCAAGCGGCACCGCCGACTTCAATGTCTCGAATTCCTTCGACGCCACGTTCTTTGCCACCGGAACGGGGGATTACGCCGGGCGCGACGCCAGCAAGAACCTGCGCAACGTCGGCGCGCTGATTCCCTACCGGGTCGCGATGCACGTGCGCGCGGATTCCCCCTATAAGCGGCTCGCCGACCTCAAGGGCCAGCGCGTCTCGAGCGATTTCAACGCGCAAAAGACCATCGGCCGCATCATCGAAGCGCACCTCGCCAATGCAGGTCTTTCGTACAACGACGTCGTGAAGGTGCCGACGCCCAACGTGGTGCGCCAGTCGCAGGACTTCATGGCCAACAAGACCGACGTGATGTTCTTCGCGCTCGGTTCGGCCGCGGTCAAGCAGGCGCACGCCAGTGTTGGCGGCGTGCGCGTGCTCGAAATCGACTCTGCACCCGACGCGTTCAAGCGGGTGCAGGATCTGCTGCCCGGCGCCTACGTGCTGCGCGTGAGTCCGCATCCCTCGATTGAGGGGCTGAGCCAGCCCACCAACCTGGTCGGTTTCGACATGGTGATGGTGGCGCGCGCGGAGCTTGCCGAGGACGTGGTCTACAAGGTGGTGAAGGCGCTCTACGAGAACAAGGCCGACCTGCAGGCCACCTTCCGGCCGTTCGCGCTGTTCGACCCGAAGACGATGGCGAAGCCTCTGCAGAGCGTGCCCTACCACCCGGGCGCGCTGCGCTTCTTCAAGGAGGCGGGCCTGCTTCCCTAGCAGGACTCCGCGTCACCTCGGAAATCGTCGACTGCCGTTCCGAGGGTCGGCCCGATGCGGCGGAGATACGAGGGGGCCTAGCCCCCCTTGTTCAGAGCCCTCCCCGGGAGGCGAGTTCGAGCGCCACCAGGCGCACCGCCGGAGCATCCATCTGGACGAAGTTCTCCTCGTCCTTGCGCATCATGGCCGGTATCGGGCCGGCGAACATCGCGCGGATATCCGCGACGTCGCGGAAATAGAGCTCGACCATGCCGTCGAACGCCGGGTCCCGGCCCGGCTCCGGCACCGCGAAGCTGGCAATGATGCGCTGCACGGGCGACTCCGCGATCACCCGGTCCTCGAGCCTGGAGTGGTTCTTCAGCCAGTAGTCCTTGAACTCGGCATGCGTCAGGTCGCGCCGTCGGTACACGGTGCGGATGATCTTCAGTCCGATTGCCGGGTTCGGCTTCTGCGCCATCAGATGTTCGTCGCACACGACGGCGTCTGCCACGCCGCCCGCCGCGGCGCGCGCCCCTTCCAGCGTGGCAAAGTAATGCGCGGCCATGCCGTCGAAAGGCGGTGCCTCGCCGCCGAGCGCGACCTCGCCGGTGGACAGGCTTACCACCACCCGGTCGGGCGATGCGGCGTCAAGCCGCCGCAGCTCGTCGCCGAACTGCTGCGGTGTCAGGCCGGGGCGCCGTTTCATCATGCGAATCAGTTTGAACATGTTCACCTCCGGGATTAGGATATCAAGGACGAGGAGGCTCAGTCGATGGAAGAAGTGACGATCACCGTCCGCGACGGAACGCAGATCGGCGCGGCGATCTATGCGCCCGAAAACGGAGCGCGCTTGCCCGCGGTGCTCGCCGCTTCGCCGTACCGCTACGACAACAACGTCCTGCCGGCGGGCCCGCAGTTCCTGTGGCGCGAGACCGGGCCGATCGACTTCTATGTCAAGAACGGATACGCGTACGTGCACATGGACGTGCGCGGCTCCGGGAAATCGGGCGGCGAGTTCGAGTTCCTCGGCCCGAACGAGCAGCGTGATCTCTACGACGTGATCCAGTGGATCACGCAGCAACCGTGGTCAAACGGCAAGGTCGGCGGGCTCGGTCAATCGTATTTCTGCCTGTCGCAGTGGTGGATGGGCGTGATGGCGCCGCCGGGGCTCGCCTGTCTCGCCGCCTACGACGGGCTGAACGATCCCTACCGCGCGACCTGCTATCAGGGCGGCATTCCGGGCCAGTTCATGCCCGGCTACTGGTGGAACCAGAACCGCATCATCAATCGCTCGCCGGCCAACGGCGCGGCGCCGCGCGAGCAGAAGACCGACCTGGACGCGCTGATCAGCGCGCATCCGACCTACGACGACTTCTGGCGCGCGCGCAGCGCCTGGGAGCGACTCGGCGAAATCACCGTGCCGCTATACTCGATCGGCATCTGGGGAAAGATCGACCTGCACACGCGCGGCAACATCGACGGCTTCCGGCGCGCCAAGGGACCCCGCAAGCTGCAGATGCGCGGCCCGCCGAACGCCTGGGCGGCGAATCAGGAATTCAACAGCGTCGAGCTGCACGAGAAAGTGCTGCTCCCGTTCTACGACCGCTATCTCAAGGGCAAGGAAACGGAGTACGACCAGCGGGCACCGGTCGAATACTTCCTGCGCGGTGCGAACGAATTTCGCAGCTGCGACACCTGGCCGCCTCCCGGCGTGCATTACAAGGCGTGGTACCTTCGCGCGGGGCCTTCGGGCAGCGTCACCTCGTTGAACGACGGGGCGCTTGCCGATTCGGCTGCCGAGGGAATCGACCGCAGCTCGTACAAGTACCCCAACCCCGGATGGGTCACCGGGGTGGTCGGCTTTGGCCCGGCCGGCCCGGCCGGCGGTTTCGACCCGGTGCGGCGCGTGCTCACCTTCACCACCGCGCCGCTCGATACCGACCTCGACATCGCCGGACCGATCAAGCTCGTGCTGTACGCCTCGTCGAGCGGCACCGACACCGACTTCATCGTCAAGCTTGCCGAGCAGTATCCGCAGTCCGCCGAGGATCGCGCGAAGGGGCTCAGTCCCGCCTCGCAACTGGTCACCAAGGGCTGGCTGCGCGCCTCGCACCGCGCGCTCGACGCCGAGCGCAGCACCGAGATGGAGCCCTACCACACGCACACCCACCCCGAGCCGATCAAGCCGGGCGAGGTCTACAAGTTCGAGATCAGCATCGAGCCCAACGCCTACCGGTTCAAGAAGGGCAACCGTATCCGCCTGGAGATCGTGAACGGCGACTCGCCGGTGACCGATGTCCTCTGGACGCACTACTACGCGCCGAACAAGATGGGCGAGGACACGATCTGGCACAGCGCGAAATATCCCTCGGCGCTCTTTCTACCGGTGCTGTGAGCCGCTCCGCGACGAACCCGCCGCAAATCCACGCACCACGCCCGCAACGGGCATTTCGTCAGAGGTAACCGTGAAGATCGACATTTTCAACCACGTCATGCCGCAGGCGTATCTCGATCTGGTGAAACAGCATTCGAAGGATCCCGGCATCGTGAAGCGCATGTCGGGCCTGCGCATGCTGTGGGACATCGAGTATCGCGTCGCGATGCTGCGCGATCGCTTCCAGGAGGTGCAGCAGGTGCTGACCCTGTCGTTGCCGGGTCCCGAGCTGCTCGGCGGGCCCGAGGCCTCGCCGGCTTTCGCGCGCGTCGCCAACGACGGCATGGCCGAGATGGTGAAGAAGTGGCCGCGTGAGTTTCCGGCCTTCGTCGCTTCGCTGCCGATGAACAACCCGCAGGCCGCGCTCGAGGAAATGGACCGCGCGATCGGCAGCCTCGGTGCGCGCGGCATCCAGATCCTCACCAGCGTCGCGGGACGGGCGCTCGACGATCCGGAATTCTTCCCGATCTTCGAGCGCGCCACCGAGCACCACGACGTGCCGATCTGGATGCACCCTGCGCGACCGGCCTCGCGCGCCGACTATCCCGGCGAGGCGAAATCGCAGTACGAAATCTGGCAGGTGCTCGGCTGGCCTTTCGAGACCAGTGTCGCGATGGCGCGCATCGTGTTCTCCGGGCTGCTCGCCAGGCTTCCGCGCATGCGCATCATCACGCACCATTGCGGCGGCATGATTCCGTATTTCGCGGGACGCGCCGAGACGCTGTGGGCCCAGCTGGGCTCGCGCAGCGCCGACGGCGATGAAGCGCAGGTTCTGCAGCGGCTCGGCCGGCCGCCCATCGACTACTTCAAGATGTTCTACGGCGACACGGTGCTCGGCGGCGCCTCGGCGCCGCTCGCCTGCGGGCTCGCCTTCTTTGGCGCCGAGCACGTGGTGTTCGCGAGCGACTGCCCGTTCGATCCCGAGGGCGGACCGATGTTCATCCGCGAAGGCATCCGCTCGATCGAGGATCTGAACCTCCCGGAGGGCGACAAGCGCAAGATCTATTTTGGCAACGCGCTCAAGCTCCTGCGCCTCGATCAGCCGAAGACTTGAGCGCGCCGCCCGCCGCCGAATCGCGCCTTATCGCCGATCTTCGCTGGATGCGTGCACCTCGGCGCGAACCGGTGCTTTGACCAGCCCCGTGGCGAGCCCGGTTCCGGCCAGGATCACCAGACAGCCCGCGACCATCGTTGCGGTCACGCTCTCGCCCAGAATCACCACGCCAAACAACACCGCGAAGAGCGGCATCAGGAAGGTCACCGCGCTGGCGTTGACCGCGCCCACATGGGCGATCAAGCGAAAGTACAGCACGTAGGCGAGCCCGCTACTGACCGTCGCCAGCGCAATCGCCGCCGCCCAGGCCGTGCCGCTGGGCGAGGCCACTGGCCAAGTTGCCCATGCCGGCAGCAGCATCGCCAGCGTCGCGGCGAGCTGGCTGCCGGTGGCGATCGCCAACGGCGGCACACCGCCCAGGCGCTTGCGCGTCATATTGGCCGACACGCCATAGCACAGCGTCGCCAGCAGGCAAGCGGCGATCGCCAGCGCCGCCGAGACGCCGTGTTCGTTGGGCTTGAGGCTCGCCGTGTCCCAGGCGAGCCACAGCACGCCGGCGAAACCGATCACCAGTCCGAGCAGGCGCAGGCGTGTCAGCCGCTCGCGCAACCACAGCAATCCGATCAGCGCGGTCCATAGCGGCGTGGCAGCGTTGAAGATCGACATCAATCCTGCGCTCAGCGCCAGCGCCGCGACACCGTATCCGATGAAGGGCAGCATCGAGTTGACCAGACCGACCGCGCCGATGGCGCGCCAGTGCGCACGCAACGCTCCGGTATGTCCGTGCCACGCCAGCAGCGGAAACAACAGCAGCGTGGCGCCGCCCACGCGCACCAGCACCAGCGCAATCGGTCCGAACTCGCCGACCGAGATGCGCATGAAAAGGAACGCTGCGCCCCAGATCGCCGCCAGCGCGACCAGCTCGACGAGGTCGCGAGGCTTCATCGGGTAGACATCAGCGTCGCCAGCTCGGCGCCGTGCACCAGGTGCACGCCCTTTTGCGCGGCGAAGGCGCGCGCGGCGTCGGTGATCTCGCCCGCGGCGACGTACAGACACTCCTGCGCATCGCGCGCCTGCGCCGCGGCATGCAAGCCGCGCAGCGGCTCGACGCCGGTGCGCATCGCCTTCCAGCGCTTGCAGGCAAGAAGCGATTTGCGTCCCGCCTTTTCGAGCTCGAAGTCGGCCGGCCCGCCCGCGATGCGCGCCACGGCGTAGCCCGCGCGCCGGTACGCTTCCTCGATCGCGCCGGAAAACTCGTCCCACTGCATCGCGCGCAGCGCCTCGAGCCTGGCGGCGATGCGCGCCTCGCTCGGCGCGCGCAGCTGCCGCCAGCCGGCATACACGCCGATCACCACGAACGGCAGCGGCACGAACAACGCATAGATGTCGGGTATCTCGCTGAACTTCGCCAGCAGCCATCTCGCGAGCAGGAACACCCCGCCCGCGACGGCGATGCTGATCCACCACGGCGAACGCAGCAGCACGGCGAAAATGGAGTTTTCGGCCATCTTCAATTTCATCGATCGATTCATCCTTGAGGTCTTGCGCGGACCGCGCCACGCCGCCCGCGCCGGGGGACTAGGGTACGCGCTTTGACGCCTCAGTGCGCGGGCCTACGCATCCCGCAGCGGCCACCCCTCGGTATCGGCGCGCCACTGCCCCGGCACGACTTTCCAGTCGATATCCACGATCGGCGCGCCGACCGCACGGATCTCCGGCGCATCGGGAACGACCGGCAGCAGCAGATGCGAGGCGCGGCGCGCATCGTGGTGAATCGAGTTCTCCACCGGCCAGGGCAACAGCTGCACGTCGATCTGGCGCAGCGGGTTGCTGTACTGGATATCCTCGCTTGCGATCTGCAGCTGCAAACGATGGCCGGCGCGAAAGGTGTGAAACAGCGGCGCGAGTTCGATCTGGAATTCGTAGACGCGCCCCGGCTCGAGCAGCTCCTGGCGCTCGAACGGGTGAAAGGGCTGCCCCGGGGCCGAGCGCGCGGGATCGAGCGCGCGAAACGACGCCTTGAGATGGCCCTTGCTCACCATCACGGCGCTGCCGTCGGGTCCCAGGTCCATTACCTTCGCGAACCAGGCGGTGTCGATCGCGCTCGACGCGGCGTGCAGCATGAGACCGAGCGGCCCCTGCAGACGCAGATCCGCGTCCAGCGCAGCGCTCGTATACGCGAGCACCGGCTTGCCCGCGACGAGCAGGGCGAGCGATTCGGGCAGCCGATAGCGGTCGGGCGGCTCGTCACCGGGCGGCGACTCGCTGAGCGACCCACGGTTCGTCTCGCCCGGGGAAGCACGCAGATAGAACTTCCTCCACTCGGTGCGCGCGAGCGGGTACTCGTTCTCGTAGCGCCAGACGCGCGTGCCGGTGTCGAAAATCGCCACCTCGGGCTCGCCCATGATGCCGGTGTCGATGTCCTTCAGCCAGTAATCGAACCAGCGCAGCATCTGCCGGTTCAGCGCCGGGTCGGTGAGGTAGCGCACATGCGACCAGAATCCGGTCGGCGGAACCACCATCAGCTTCTTCGGCGCCTTGATATGCGGATAGCCCCAGAGCTGGCCGCGAAAATGCATCTGCCCGCCCTGCGGCGCGATGCTCAGCACCGGCACTTTGATCCGATCGAGTTTCGTCCACGCCGAACGCTCGCGCCAGAACGCGCCGTCGCAGGGGTGCGCGTGCGCCTCGTAAGTGAGGTTCATCGGCGGCAGCTTTCCTTCTACCGACCCCGGCCAGGCCATCATCGCCGTGTGATACGGAATCCACTGGCTGACGAAAGCGTGGTGATAGAGCCCGCCCTGGAAGCAGACATCGCGATAGAAATCGACCGTCGCATCCTGCTGACAGATGCATTTCAGATGCGGCGGCTGCGCGATCGCCGCGGCGTACTGGCTCCAGCTCCAGTACGAATCGCCGATCATGCCCACCTTCCCGGTGCACCAGGGCTGCGCCGCGATCCATTCGATGAGATCGTAGCCATCGGTACGCTCCCTCTCGTCGAACCAGCGCCACTCGCCCTGCGACAGGCCCGCGCCGCGCCCCTGTGCGATCACGTGCACGTAGCCCTTCGGCACATAGAACGAAGTCGCACCCGATTCGATCGCGTGGCTCCAGTGCGGCGGCTTGCGCTGGATCTCCTTCAGATAGGGCGAGGTCGAGAGCAGCGCCGGATACCGGCCTGCCATTTCGGGAAGATAGACATCGACCGCGAGGCGCACGCCGTCGCGCATCGTCACGTACACGTTCTCCAGCACCCGCATGCCCGGCAGTGGCTGCGGTGCTGCGACAAGCGCTGACGGGTAGACGGGCGGGAAGGAAGTCGGGCGGTCGCCGGAGTTCACGTCGCCACTCACACCTTGCGCGCAATGACCGGCACCAGCAGGTGCGAATCGTACTTGCCCCCGGTATGGATCACGTGCTCGCCGGCGTTGATCGTCTTCGGATGCCCCGCGCGCGCGATCCAGCGCGCATATTTGTAGATGTCGCTGCCCTGCACCACCACGCGCAGCGTTTCGCCCTTGGCGAAGCGGGTGCTCGAAGGCCAGATCTCGATCTCCACCGGCACCGGCACCCCCGGCTTGAGCATCAACCGACGCTGGTGCAGCAGCCAGGGTTGCTGCGGCTGTGAGCGCGCCTTGTCCAGCTCGCGATGCGAGGCGCGCAGCCAGCCGAGCGCGACCGGGCCGTCCTCCAGCGCGCTGAAGCCGGCGAACGGCACGTACTTTCCGTTGCGGTCGAACTTCTGGATCGCGATGAACAGGTCCATGTCGTCGGCGCCCGCCGCCTCCACCCACAGGCGCAGCTTCATGTTGCCGGTCAGTTCGGTGCCGCCGCGAAAGACGTAGTCGAATTGCGCACGCTCCTGCCGGTACGCGGCGGGCGAGCGGGTCTCGTCGCCCGGGGCCTCGTAGCGCGCCTGCGAGCGCGTCTTGACCGGCGCGGTCTTCAGCACGGCGCCGCGCGCGTCGAGGTACAGCTTCCGGTACTCGGTGCGCGCGAGCGGCCACGCCGTTTCATTCCTGAACTTCCCCGCGTAATAGCGATCTCGCACCTCGAGCCGCACTTTCGGCCAGCGCTCGACGCCGTTGCCGATTCCCTTCAGGAAGCGATCGAAGAAAGCGCGCTGCTTCTCGACGCTCGAGGGCTGGTGGAAGTACTGCCATTTCTTGCGGCCGTGGATTTCGAGCCACTTCTGTTTCGACGCGATACGGTGGTAGGCCTCGAGCGTACCGCGCAGATGCAGACCCTGATCGCCCCAGCCGGCCACGACATAGGCCGGCACTTCGATGCGCGACAGGTCGGCGACCTTGGTCGCCCAGTAGGCGTCGAACAGCGGGTGCTCCTTCATCATCGCCAGCACGTCTTCGACGCGATTCAACGAATACGAGATCGACTTCTGCCAGATCGGCGCGAACGCCGTCTCCGGAATCCCGCCATGGAAGGCGAACTCGCGGTACATATCGCTCAGCCCCTCCCACGGATTGATCGCCGCAAGATGCGGCGGCCGGGTCGCCGCGATCTGCCACTGCGCGATCGCGAGGTAGGACACACCCGCCATGCCGACCTTGCCGCTGCACCAGTCCTGCGCGGCGGTCCACTCGATGAAGTCGTAGCCGTCCAGCCCCTCGTCGTGGCACCAGAAGTTCGCATCCCCCTCCGAGCCCCAGGTACCGCGCACGTCGACGTGGATCACCGCGTAGCCGCGCGGCACCCAGTACAGCGGATCGGGACCTTCGAACAGGGTGTATTCGGAAATCCATTTCCGGTCGACGCCCGCGTAGCCGGGGAAGTATTCGTACTGGAACGCGCGGTGCTTGCCGTAGGGGCTCCAGGCGATCAGTGCCGGAACCCTGCCCTCTGCTTCGGGGCGATGGATATCGGCATAGAGCTTCACGCCATCGCGCATCGTCACCGCGACGTCGCGCTCGACGATCATGCCGTGCTCGCGGCTCGTCCGGTAGCCGAGGCCGGGGTACTTGTGCCGGGTCGGCGGCACGCCCGGCCGGTAGATCATCTCGAACGGTCTCGGCTTCACGATTCGGCCTTCCATTCAGCGCAGCGCGGTCCGGTCGATCTTGCCGAGCACGTTCCTCGGCAGGGATTCGACGAACTCGATCAGTTTCGGCCGCTTGTGGCGCGCGAGTTCGCTGCTCTCCAGGCAATACCGGTCGATTTCGCCGGCGGAGAGATCGGGCGCGCGGCGCACGATCAGCGCCTTCACCACCTGCCCCCATTTGTCGTCGGCGACGCCGCACACCGCGACGTCGGCGATCTTCGGATGCTTGGAGAGAAAGAACTCGATCTCCTGCGGATAGATGTTCTCGCCGCCGCTGATGATCACGTTGTCGATCCGGTCAACCGGATAGATATAGCCGTCGGCATCGACGCGCACGATGTCGCGCGCATACTGCCAACCGTCGCGCGCGCGCAGTTGTTCGGTGGGCGTGCAGTAGTATTCGGCGACCGACTGGGGACCGCGGTTGATCAGCTGTCCCTCGCCGGGAATGCCGATCAGGTCGTCCGGCCGCGTCTCCATGCCGTCACGCGCCTGCACCACGCGCACCTCCTGAAAATACGACGCCTTGCCGATGCTCTCCCACTTTTCCTCCGGGTCCAGGCCGGTATGGCTGCCGGTGATCGCGGTGCAACTCTCGGTGGTGCCGTAGGTATTGAGCACCTCGCAGCCAAGGGCGTCGCGCACGCGATGCATCAGCTGCCGGGAGATCGGCGAGCCGCCGCTGCGCATCAGGCGCAGCGGCGACAGGTCGAGTTCGCCGAGTTGCTGCCTGGCTTCGGCGAGCTGATACATCTGCGTGGGAACCGCGAAGGTTTCGGTGACCCGGTGCCTGGCGATCAGACGCAGCGCTTTCCTCGCCTCGTACTCGCCCATCATCACCTGCGCGGCGCCGACGAACAGATAGGCGACGAAGAAATTCGTCGCCGCGCCGATCACCACCGGGGCGAGGCTCATCCCGACATGGCCGCGGTCGAGGCCCATTTCGAGGCAGTACTGGATCGCGGTGAGGAGTTGCGTTTCGTGGGTGAATGCCGCGCCCTTGGGACGGCCGGTGGTCCCCGACGTGTGGATCACGTTGCACAGGTCGCTTGCCTGGATCTCGACCGCGGGCGGCTCGGTCGCGGGAAAGCCCGCGCAATCGCCGAAACTCCGCGCCCCCGCGGGAACCGGTCCGCCGACGCACAGGAAATGACAGTCACCCGCATCCTTCATCAACGCCGAGGCCGTCGCGGACAGCTCGGCATTGAACAGCAGCGCCTTCAATTTCTCCTGTTGCAGCGCGAAGCCGACCGAGGCGGGCGCCAGCCGGTAGTTCAGGCAGGAGGACACGGCACCGAGCTTCTGGCAGGCGAGAAAACCGATCGCGAATTCGGCGCAGTTATGCAGCAGCAGTCCGACGCCGTCGCCTTTCTTCACGCCGAGTTCGGCGAGAAGATGAGCGAGACGGTTGACGCCGGCGTTCAGTTCGCTCCAACAGTAGGTCCGGTCGCCATGAATGACTGCCGTCCTGTCCGGCCACTTCGCGACAGTGCCGGCGAAGTTGTCCCTCAGCGTGCCGAGCATAGGTCCATCCCCTTGTCGAAAGCCGCCTGCCGATGGTATTGCTTCGGGCGGCGCCGTGCAATCGGCGTTCCGCTGCGCGCTCTCGCAATTCTGCAGCCGGCTCGCCGAGTCGAACGAGGTAAACTCTCCCGGATGGCGCCCGACGCGCGATGCCGCGGTGCGGACCGCAAGTGCGGCGCGCGATCCTTGCAGCAATCCCGTGTGGAGAAAATCATGCACAAGTATTCCGTCCCGCAATACGTCAAGGATCGCGTGCATCGCCGCCTGGGCAAGCCGGCGGCGATCGACAGGATCGACGCGCCGCGCGCGGCACTCGCCATCGTCGACATGCAGAACTACTTCGTCGCGCGAGGATTTCCCATGGAAGTGCCGCTCGCGCGCGAAATCGTTCCGAACCTCAACCGCATCGCGGCGGCGATGCGCGCGGCCGGCGCAAGCGTGGTCTGGATCCAGACCACCGCGGCCGGCGCGCTCGAACAGTGGGCCAACCACCACCGTCATGGCATGAGGCCGGAGGTGGCCGCCGCACGTCTCGCGGGGCTCGATGAGAACGCCGAGGGATTCGAACTCTATGCGGAACTGGACGCGCGACCGACCGACCTGCGGGTGAAGAAGATCAAGTACAGCGCGATGATCCCGGGCTCTTCGGACCTGCACGAAGTCCTGCGCCGGCGCGGTATCGACACCCTGCTGATCGGCGGAACGACCACCAACGTGTGCTGCGAATCGACCGCACGCGATGCGATGATGCTCGACTACCGGGTCGTGATGCTCTCCGACGCCAATGCGACCCTCAGCGACGAAGAGCACGCCGCGACGCTGGACAATTTCCAGATGTACTTCGGCGACGTGATGACGACCGACGCGGCGGTCGCGTGCCTGACGCCGATCGGCAAAGACACTGCCGCCTGAGTGGTCGCAACCCGCGTACTTTGCGTGCCCTTTCGGTAGGCGGTCGGCGCGCCGCGGTTCCGCGATGAGGTTGTTCTTGCAAGGAATGACCGATTGTCGATTGACCTGCGTCGACAACAGGGTGAGGATGGGACCGTCATGGAAAACGGCTGGCTCGAAAAGAGTCTTCCTCACTACGAGGCCGGCAGATGGGCCGAAGCGGCCCTCGCCCTCGAACATTCGCTCATCGACGAGCCCGGCAACGCCGCGGCGGCCGCGTATCGTCTCGGTAATGTTCGCGGCGAGCAGGGGCGCGACAGCGACGCCCTCGCCTGCTTCGAGCGCTCGCTGGCACTCGACCCGTCCAACGCGAAGACCTGGAACAACCTCGGCGCGGTGCGCCAGCGGCTGGGATCTCTCGACGAGGCGCGAACCGCTTACCGTACCGCGATCGACAGGGATCCCGAATTGTTCGAGCCCTACCTCAACCTCGGCAGGCTGGGCGAGGTGGTCGGCGATCTCGCCGGCGCCGCCTCGTACCTGAGCGCAGGGCTGTCGCGCCACCCGGGACATCCGATGCTCGTCCACCTGCTGTCGGCGGCCACCGGCGAGAATACCGCCCACGCGCCGCGTGATCACATCGTCGCGTATTTCGACGGCTTCGCGCCGGCCTTCGATCGCCACCTCGAGAACGGGCTCGCGTATCGCGTACCCGCGCGGCTGGCGCAGATGGTCAGCCCTTCGCTCCGTCCGCCTTGCCGCGTGCTCGACCTGGGTTGCGGGACCGGGCTGATGGGCGCTGCCGTCGCCGATCCGGGCGTCGAACTCGTCGGGATCGACCTGTCGCCCCGCATGCTCGAACTCGCCGAGCGGCGCGGCGTCTATTCCCGGCTGATCCTGGGCGACGCCACCGAGGAACTCGGCCGCGCCGCGTCAGGCAGCTTCAACGCCGTACTCGCGGCGGACGTCTTCATCTATATCGGCGACCTCACCGAGTTGTTCCGGGGCGTTGCTCGGGTACTGGCGCCCGGCGGCACATTCTGTTTTTCCATCGAAGACCTGAGCGAAGGCAGCTATCGGCTGCAATCGAATGGCCGCTATGCGCATGCGCTCGCCCATGTGCGCGAACTCGCTGCCGGTACGGGATTCGCGGAACGCTCCGCTCGGGCGGTCGATCTGCGCGGCGATAAGAGCGGCTACGCGAGGGGACATCTGCTGCGGCTGGAACGGCGATAGCCGGGAAGAATCGTCGACGCGAACCGGCGCTCACGCCACGGCCGACAATTCTGCCTTTCCCACGCGGCATAGCAGGCCGCGCAGCTGATAGGTGCCCATTTGCGGATCATAGGGCGGACCGCTGTCGGTGAGCACGTTGGCATTCGATTTCCAGATGCCGTATTCGGGCCCCGGCTCGTCGGGAAACCACCAGCCGTGCTCGGCATTCACGACGCGCGGATCGATGCCATCGGTCAGCTTCGCCTTCTGCCGGATGCGGCCGCGCCGCGTCTCGATCCACATCCAGTCGCCCTGCGCGATACCGTGGCGCGCGGCGGTGTCGGGATGGATCTCGGCGCGCGGCTCGCGATACGCGCGGCGCAGGTTGGCGATCTGGCGGTGTTCGGAGTTGAAGTAATACGGAATCCGGCCGCCGGTGGTGAGCACGAGCGGATAGTCCTTCGCCACCTCGGGCGCCGCGTACGGGCTCTCGGGCGGCTCCTCGTAGGACGGTAGCGGCGCGTAGCCCATTTTCTCGAAACGCGTCGAATACAGCTCGATCTTGCCGGTCGGCGTCTTGAACCCGGTCTTCTCGTAGCGCCGATACTGGCGCGGCGCCTCGGCGAAACCGCGCTGGGCGAGCGCATCGAAATCGAAGCCGAGCCCGCCGCGTGCGAGCTGCGCGTTGAGCACCTCCTTCACGTCCTCGGTGCCGACCGCCAGCTTCATGCGCCGCGCCAGCGCGACGAACATCTCCTCGTCCGATTTGCACTCGCCGACCTGCACGACTTTTTGCTGCGCGAGCACGACGTTCGCCGCGACCGTGGGAAGCCCGACGATCTGGTCGAGTTCCGGCCAGGCCGCCGCCGGCAGCACGATATCGGCGAGTTCCGCGGTCGGTGTCATGAACAGGTCCGCGCAGACCATGAAGTCGAGCTTCATCAGCGACTCGTACACCAGCTTCGAGTCGGCATAGGTGGACAGCGTGTTGTTGCCGAACACGAGGAAGGCCTTCACCGGATAGGGTTTGCCTTCGCGCATCGCCTGTAGCAGCGTCGGGATATGCGCCGCGGGCAGGTCGGCGCCCTCGCCGCCCAGGAGCTTGTAGTCCCCGGCGCCGAGCCGCTTCGCGCTCGCCTCGGGCGTGAGGTTCTCGATCAGGCTGGGGAACTTGCCGATCGCGCGGGCCCCGAACACCCAGCCGCCGGGCACATCGATGTTGCCGGTCAGCACCGGCAGCAGCGACAGCGCGCGCACCGTCTGGATGCAATTGGGCGTGTGCTCGATCGCGCAGCCCCATTCGAGCATGCCCGGCTTCGCGGTGGCGAAGAGCCGTGCCGCGGCGCGGATCTTCTCGGCGGGCACCCAGGTGATCGGTTCCGCCCACTCCGGAGTCAAGTCCGCGACATGGGCGGCGAGCGCGTCGAAGCCGTGGGTGCAATCGCGCACGAAGCGCTCGTCGTACAGCCGCTCCGAGATCATGACATTGAGCATCGCGAGGGCGAGCGCGTCGTCGGCGCCGGGGCGAACCTGTAACCAGAGATCGGCCTGTGCGGCGAGCTCGGTGCGGCGCGGATCGACGACGATGATCTTCGGCTGGTGCGCGAGGGCCTCGCGCACGTTGAAGCGCGTCTCGCCGTCGGGTCCCGAATGGATCGGGTTGTGTCCCCAGAACAGCATGCAGGCGGGCGGCGTGCCGCCGGTGAAGTCGCATACCGGGAAATCGCCCATCGTGAGCATGCAGGTGTTGACGCGCGGATGGAAGCACTGCGCGAAACCCGGCTCGCACCAGTTCGGTGTGCCCAGTGCGTGGCCGAAACGCGATACCCAGCGGATATGATGCCGCCCGGTGCCGGTGCCGAGGGCGATCGACTCGGGGCCGAACTCCGCGCGGATCGCGAGCAGGCGCGCGGAAATCTCGTCGAGCGCCTCGTCCCAGGAAATGCGCTGCCAGGTGCCCGAGCCGCGCGGACCGACGCGGCGCCGCGGATAGGTGAGCCGGTCGGCATGATTGACCAGCGCGACCGTCGAGGTGCCGATCGGACACAGCCTCCCATGGTTGAGCGGCGAGTCGCGATCACCCTCGATCTTCACCAGCTTGCCCTCGCGCACGTGCAGCAGCGCGCCGCAGCCGCCGTGGCAGGAGCGGCACACGCTCTTGTAGACCCGCGTGTCGGGCGCGGTGCTCACGCGGGCAGCTTCGGCACCACCAGATGAAAGAGCTTGAGCGTGCCACCGCCGGCGTGGCGGATGCTCGCCGCTTCGTCGGGGCCCAGATAGACGCCCGCACCCTTGCCGACCTCGTAATCCTTGCCCTTGAGGCCGATGACCGCGCTGCCTTCCATGAGGTAGACGAGCTGATGCTCGCCGCTTTTCGCCTGCGCGTCGAGCTTCTCTCCAGCACCCAGCCAGCGCAGCATGCCAAGACCGTTCTTCGCCCCGCACAGCGTCTGGTTCATGATCTCCGCGACCTCGCCCGCGCCGGGCACCTTCTTCCTCGCGCAATCGCCCGTCTTGATGAATGTGGTGGTCATAGAAAATCTCCTGTGATCGTTGTCATGGGCGGTTTTGACCTTCACCGATCTCCGCTTCTTGCGTGTCTGCGCTTTCTGCAGACACGCAAGAAGCGGAGACAACGGCGCTCCTCCGACCTCAGCTCTGCACCCAGACCTTCCCGTCCCGATGCTCCCAGAGGAGATCGTCCTGCGTGCCTTCGAGGATGGTGGTCTTGAACTGATTGGGCGCCTGATACTCGAAGTAGAACAGCGGCTCGAGCGCGCGCAGCCGATGCCGGTTGTCCGCCGGGAAGAAGGCCAGATCGCCCGGGCCGACCTCGCGGGTACCCTCGGCGGTCTCGACCGTGGCCTTGCCCTCCATGATGAAGTAGAAATGCTCGCAGTTCGCGTGCTGGTGCAACGGGGACGCCGCCCCCTTCTTGTAGTGCATGATGCCCGCGAGCATCGCGTCGGTCTTGGTGAGTTCCTTGCTCACGAAGAACACGCGCTCGCGTCCCGGCACGGTGGACAGCAGGGCCGGCAATTGGTCCTCATGAAAGATATACGCCATTCGCTCCTCCAGGGTGGGCCCGTCCTCAAGCGGCCGGGCGGGTATCCAGTACGATGTTGTCGAGCACCGCGCTCTGCCCGAGCGTGACCTCGAGCGCCTTCGCCGCGAAACGCGGATCCGTGATGTGCAGCCGGTAGCTTCCGCTGCCCTCGGCGAGGCCGCTGAAGCGGAAGTCTCCGTAGGGATCGCTCGTCGCCCGTGCGATTTCCCGGCCATCCTTTTCCAGCGTCAGTTTCGCGCCCTCGACGCACTCGATGACGCCGCCGATCTCGCCCGCCACGCTGCCGGCGACGAACACCTTGGTCCAGCGGTCGAGGTTGCGGTAGTACACGCGCGGCTTGGTGCCGTACTCCGGGTGCAGAACTTCAAGTTTTTCCTCGCGCACCCTGCGCTGCATCTCCTCGTCGTCGACGTGGATCGCGGTCATCGCCCGCGTCGGGCAAACCTGCGCGCCGCGCGTTTCCTTCCAGCCCGCGTCGAGCAGATGCGCATCGAACGGCCAGGCCTGCGGCAGCTGCTTCTCCTCGTTCCACCAGATCGCGCCGTACGGGCAGGCGGCGACGAGCTGCTTCTGGCCTTTCGCCTTGACCGGGTCGATGATGACGATGCCGTCCTCACGCTTTGTCACCGCGCCGTCCTTCGCCGCCTTCATGCAGGGCGGGTTGTCGCAGTGGTTGCAGGTAACCGGCAGGTACGACACCTCGACCACGGGGAATTTGCCGGTCTCGCGCTGGCGGATGTCGATCCAGCGGTGTCCCAGGCGCGGCATCGAGGCGGCGACCCCCGGGAATTCGTTGTCGTAGTACTCGTCGTGGCATACGAGCGCGCAGGCATTGCAGTTGAAGCACTTCGGCACATCGATGACGAGATTCCATTTCTTCATGGCGCTTCCCCCTGCTAGACCCGTGCCGCTTCGGCGTAGGCGGCGACCGGGTGCGGCTTGCCGTCCCACGGAACGACCTGCACCAGGCACGAATTGGCCGCGGTGCCGGTGACCTTCGCCGCGATCGAGCGCTTGGGCGTCAGCTGATTGACGCAACCGCCGCGGTCAAGCGACTCGCCCGGCACCCCCATCGGGTCGTACACGGCGGAGGACTCGTACGAGTGCACCGTGCCGCGCGGCAGGCGCTCGGTCACGTGCGCCGCGCACACCACCGCGCCGCGATCGTTGTACATCTTGACCAGGTCGTGATGCTTGATGCCGCGCTCGCGCGCATCGTCGGCGTTCATGCGCATCACCCACCAGTAATAGCCGTCCTTGAGGAAGCGATGCTCCTCGATGTCGTTCACCGGGCTCTGCTTGCCGTCGGACATGGTGTGGTAGGTGAAGCGCGGATGCGGCGAGATCATCTGCAGCGGATATTTCTCGAACAAATCCTTGGTTTGCCTGCCCTCCCAGGACGGCAGGTACTTGACGATCGGCGGCCGCTCGGGGTCGTCCGGGTCGAAGCGCTTCAGGCTCGAACACTCGAATTCGAACTTGCCCGACTGGGTCTGCAGTCCCTCGAGGTACTGGCGGCCATAATCGCCGGGCAGCGGGTGCGGCTCGGGCACGTCCTTCTTGCGCCCTTCGTAGAACCAGCGCAGCGACGGCGGATCGCGCCGCCCTTCTTCGAGCGCCGGCACCACGTAGTAACCCTTCTTCAGGAATTCCTTCCACGAGATGTGCTTGGGAAGATCGGAGGCGTCGAACTGGCGTTTTACCCAGTCGAGATCGCTCATCCCCTCGGAAAAATACGCGCCGAGACCGAGCCGGCTGCCGAGCAGCGAGAAGATCTCGAAGTCGGACTTCGATTCGCCGAGCGGCTCGATGCACTTGTGCTGCAAGAGGATCACGCGGTGGTTCATCTGCGTCTGCCCGTGCAGCGCGTAGCCGCCGGTGCCGCCGAATTCGCTGATGTCCCAGCGTTCGAACTGGGTGCAGGCCGGCAGCAGAATGTCGGCGAACTTCGCTTCGCCCTCCAGCCAGATCGACTGGTTGACGACGAACTCGACCTTCGGCGTGCGATAGGCCTTCACGTAGCGGTTGGTTTCGGTCATCGTGGCGATCGATGCGCCGCCGTACTTGTAGTACATGCGGATCGGCGAATGCCCCGCCGCGGGATAGCTGAATTTCTGGAACTGGCCCTCGATGGTCTTGCCGTTCCACGGATAGCCTTCGGCCTTGCCTTCGAGGATCGCCTCGGGGATCCTCAGGCGCGGGATCTTCTGCATCGACGGATTGAAGCTCGGCAACTGCGGCATCCTCTGATACAGGCTGATCGCCGCGCCGGTATTCTCGACGTCGCCCGACATCCCGCCGTCGGCATAGCCGGGGAAATAGAAATGCAGGTCGATCGGCGTGCCCCATTGCAGGTGGCCGAAGTTGACGCCCGGCTTTCCCATGCCCTGCATGGCGATGAGGCAGGCGAGCGACCTCGCCCACTGAATGCCGGTCGCCGAGCGGCAGGCCCCGCCATGGCCGTTACCCCAGCCGCCCGCGCCGAGATAGGTCTTCTTCTTCGCCCAGCGGCGCGCGAGCGCCCGCACGTCCTTCGCCGGCACGCCCGTTTCGGGTTCCTGCCATTCGGGCGTTTTCGGAATGCCGTCGTCCTTGCCGAGAATGTAATCGCGCCACACCTCGAAACCGACCGAACGTTCTTCAACGAACTTCTTGTCATAGGTTCCTTCGCTCATCCACACCTGCGCGATCGCCATCGCCATCGCCGCGTCGGTGCCGGGGCGCGGCGCGAACCACTTGCCGCCGAGCAGCGCCGCGGTGTGGTTGTAGTACGGGTCGATGTGCACGATCTCGATGCCGAGTTCCTTCAGCCACTGGCGGCGCGGCGTGCCTTCGAAGGCGCTGTACGAACCGCTCGTGCACTCCGGGTCGGCCGACCAGAACACCACCATCTCGGCCTCCTTCATCAGGTCCTCGACCAGGCTGTAGGTCTCGGTCTGGCCCAGGCGCATGCTGTAGCCGTAGTGGTGCATCGCGCCCCAGTACCAGCCCTCCCAGCTGTCCGGGTTGTGCACCACGCGCGTGTAGCCGATCGCGTTGAAGAAGCGGAACGCCGCGCTGATGTAGTAGCCGACGTTGCCCCAGGTGTGATGCGAGCCGTGGCTGGCGACGATCGAACCCTGGCCATGCTCGGTTTTCACGCGCTGGATTTCGGACGAGACGATATCGAGTGCCTCGTCCCAGCTGATGCGCTCGTAGCCCGAGACGCCGCGGTTCTGCGGATTGCGCTCGCCCTTCGGATCGAAATCGACCCGCTTCATCGGATAGAGCAGCCGGTCGGGCGAATACAGCGTCGACTTGCAGCACAGCGTATGCGGCGCCGCAGAGGTCTTGCGCGGCGGGGTGAAACTCTTGCCGCGGGCACGGATGGTCCAGGAAGGCGCGTCGTCCTCGGTAAATTCGATCGGCGTCAGGCGCACCACCTTGCCGTCCTTCACGTGGACAAACAGCGGCCCGCCGTTGGTGTGGCTGACGTAGCGCATGCTGCCGTCCGGCATCGGCGTTCCCCATTGCCAGCCGGCCGTCTGCATCCCCTGCAGCGTCTGCGTGAACCACACCACCAGGTCGTCGGGACCTTCGGCCTTGAAATCGAAATTCTTCATCGCCTCGACCCGCTCGAGCGGCGGCGCCCAGGGGGTGAACAGCCGCGCACCCAGTTCGGCGCTCGCCACCGAGATCGTGATTCTCGGATCGGGGTGCAGTCCGGCGCCCGAGTTGACCTGGCCGTCGCGGAAAGTGAACCAGCGGCCCGTCTCGCCGTCGAAGCTGCGAATCTGCGCGGTGAAATTCTTCTCCGCGAGACGCTTCGCGTAGGCCGGGTGCCTGCGCGCCTGGTAACGCATCACCTTCAGCATGCCGTAGAGCAGCGCCGAGAACTTGATCGCACCGAGGGCCATTTTTCTTCTCCGCGATTCGCGTGGCCGCGCCGAGGCACGCCACTTACCGGGAGAACATAACATCGGCAGTGTTCGCCCGATGATGCCGATTGCGCAGAAGTTGATCGATTTCTACGATCGCCGAGTCATTTGGCGTACGCTTGCGTCCCGGGCGGCTGCGCCGCCCAACCTACCGCCCCCCGCCCGGCTCGCTCGCCCTGATCGCGGCGAAGATCTTCTCGCGCTTCGCCCTGTAGGCAGCCAGTTCGCCGGCCGACTCGATCAGCACGAGGTTCTTGTCCTTCACAAAGAGCGCCACGAGGTAGCTGTAATCGGCGCTCCCGCGCGGCACAGTGGTTTCGAGGTAGTAGCCCTTTTGCCCGCCCGCCTCGATGGCGCCCTCGGCGGTGACGACATAGCCCGCCTTGACGAGGCGCTCCTTCAACGCCACCTGCCAGAACGCGAGGTCGGCGTAGGGCTTGTTCTCCACGCGCTTGACCTGATAGACCACGCGATCAAAGCTCGCCGCCTGCAGCGAGTCGACGCCTTCATAGGCACCGAAATCGGCCGGCGCTCCAGTGCGCGGCACGCTCGTGCACCCGCCCAGCAGCCAGGCGCCCGCGAGCAGCGCGATGACACGCATCCCCGCGCTCATCGCTCGAACCCGCGCAGCAGGGCGTCCAGCCCGAGCCCGTTCAACCAGGCGAACGGCGAGTTGCCGTCGTCACGCGGACGCTCGCGCTGCATCAGCCGGAAGTTCACCACCACCGTGGCGAAGTCGATGCGATGCTGCATGGCGCGCAGCCGCCCCTTCAGCAACTCGATTTCGCCGATCAGCTTGCTCGCGGCGGCCTCCACTTCGAGGATATCGCCGGCTTCCGCCGCGGCGAGCAACTTCTGGAACCGCGCATAGAGTTCTTCCTTCGCCTTCAGACGCGCGCGCGACTGGTCGAGCGCACTCACCACGTCCCGTGCACGATAGCTCTCCTCCACCGGCTTCCAGTGGGCCTTCACGAAATCGATCATCTCGCGCGACTTGGCCGCCGGCAATTTGAGCGTGACGGCATCGTTGGCGATGCTGCTGAAGTAGCCGCCCAAGGCCTCGGCCTTGGCGATCGCCTGCGCGGCGGTCTGGTCGCGATCCGCCACCTGGATGGTCAGGCTCGCGCCAACCTCGACCTGCGGCGCGACCGCCATGGCGGCGGAAACAAACCCGCCCCCGAGCAGGAGCAGGCAGGCGAAACGTTGAGGACTCATTTCACCCCGCCACTCAGGCTCGCCCGGATGGGCGCCTCGTCGCGGCGTTCGCGTTCGAGCGAAGGAAAATACGCCTGCGCGACGAACAGCTTCTCCTCCTTCGCCGCCAGCGCGACCCAGTAGACGAAACGCGGCTCGTCGCGGCTCACCAGGCGCAGCACGGCAAACTCGCCCGCCGTCTTCTGCTCGAGCAGTGCGAAGCGATCGCGCAGACGCCAGCGCAGCGCATCGACCCAGAAGGCGGTCGATGCCTTGGGCTCGTTGCGGCGCTGCTGCGTGCCGAGGGTCACCCCGTCGGGCCCTGCCGCAGACCACAGGCGGCCGCCCTCCAATTCGACCATGCCCGCCGGCGTCGCCAGCGCGAACTTCAGCGCTTCGCGGTCCTCGTGCCGACTGTCGGCCGCGAGCGCGTTGATCCAGTCGAAGCCGCGCAATTCCCGGGCCGGGTGCCCCTCGAAAGCCTTGCGTCCTTCGACGTTGAGCGTGAGGCGCGAATACTCGATCAGGCTGCGCAGCCGCGC
>JAOUFA010000252.1 GCA_029858545.1 Betaproteobacteria bacterium | reverse complement strand
AACAGCAAAAGGGACGAGCCGCGCGCGAACGCCGTACCGCGCTCGGCAAGCGCATGCGCGGCTACGCGGTCTGGCTCACCGTCGTGTGTTCCCATTTCGAGGTCATCGTCATGCTGTCGGTCGGAATAGGGCTCGTACTGCTCGCTCCGGCGGGTGCCGATCCGGGTTTCGAATTCTCGCGGCTGTTCTCGGCCTCGGGCGCCGATGAAGGCAGCGTCATGAGCTGGGCAGACAGCGCCGCGTATGCGATCGCGGTATCGATCATCGAACCGTTCTACATCGCGGCGGGTTTTTCTCTCTATCTCAACCGCCGTGCGGTGCTCGAGGGCTGGGACATCGAGATCGCGCTGCGCCGGCTCGAGGCGCGCCTGGAAACGGCGCCGCGCCCGGCGCCCGACCACTCGCTGGCCGCGCTCCTCGCCGCGACGCTGCTCAGCCTCGCCACGATCGCGGTTGCACCGCCCGAGGCGCAGGCCGCGCCGAAGCAGACGCGGCAGGAGATCCGCGAAGTCCTCAGGGGACACGAATTCCCCGGCAAGCGCGAGGAAATGACCTGGACCCTGCGCGGCAACGGCGACGACAAGAAGAAGGAAAAGGAGCCGTCGAATGCCGATTTCTGGCTCACGCTCGGCCAGTGGATCGCTCGTATCGCCGAGGGCATCGCCTGGCTGCTCGCGGTCGGCATTGCCGCCTGGCTGCTTTTCAAGGCGATCCGCTATTTCCAGGGGCGTTCGCCCGACGACGCGCCTGCGTGGCGGGCACCCGAGGCGCTGTTCGGACTCAGCCTCGCGCCCGGGTCGCTGCCCGACGATGTCGCCGCCTCGGCCGCGGCGCTGCTGCGCGAGGGCAGCGTGCGCGAGGCACTGTCGCTGCTCTACCGCGGGGCGCTGTCGGTGCTCGTGCATCGCGACCGGGTGCCCCTGTCGGAGGCCCACACCGAGGGCGACTGCCTGCGCGCCGCGCGCCCCTCGCTCGCCGCCGACGCGGCGGACTATTTCGGCCGGCTGGTGCGCGTCTGGACGGCGAGCGCCTACGCCGGACGCCTGCCCGAGACTTCCGTCGCCGAAGCCCTCGCGCGCGACTGGGACGCGCACTTCGGCGCGCGACGCGAGACCGCCGCCGCAGACGGCGGCCAGGTACCCGCCTGATCGGCCGATGCGCATCGCTTCCTCGATCGGCAAGCGTTTTTCACTCTACGCGATCGCGCTCGCGCTGCTGGGCGGCGCCTCGATCTGGCTGCTCGATCGCGTCGAATTCGAATCGCGAACCGTGCATACCGGCTACCGGGGCGAGGCGCGCCGTAATCCCTGGCTCGCCGCCGAGCGCCTGCTCGATCGCATGGGGATCGAGGTTCATCACCTCAAGGCGGTGCCCGAACTGCATGCGCTGCCGGCGCGCGCGATGCTCGTCCTCGCCGCGCCGCGCGCGATTCTCTCGGCGCACGACCGGGAACGCCTGCTGGTATGGACCCGCTCGGGCGGACATCTGGTGATCGAAAGCGAGCGCCTCGGCACTGCCGACCCGCTCCTCGACGATCTCAAGGTGGCGCGCAGGAAAGCGAAGACCAGCAACGAGTCCGGCGACCCCTTCGTCTTCACTCTTGCGCAGGCCCCCGATCCGATCAAGGCGCAACTGTCCGCGCCGCTCAGCCTGGAGGCCGCGCAGGCCACCGCCGGCGCGAGGAATTCATCCGCGACGCTGCTGCTGCATTTCCCGCAGGGAAAGGGCCGGGTCACGGCTCTCGCCACGCTCTCCTTCGCGCGCAACCGCCATATCGGCGAATTCAATCACGCCGAACTGCTCTGGCAGATCGCGCGCTTCGATCCCCGCATGCGCACGGCGTATTTCTTCGACGGTCCAAGCAAGCTCTCGCTCTTCGACTGGCTGCGCGAACACGCCTGGACGGCGCTCGCCGGCCTCGCGCTGCTGCTCACACTGTGGCTGTGGCGCATCGTGCCGCGCTTCGGTGCGCGCGCCCCCGACCCCGAACCGGTGCGCAGACGGCTGCTCGACCACCTGCGCGCAAGCGGGCGCTTCGCCTGGTCGCGCGGCGGCGGCGATGCGCTCGCGGAAGCGGCGCGCGAAGCGCTGCTGCGGCGCATCGCGCGCTCGCAGCCCGATTTCGCGGGACTGCTCAGTGCGGAGCAGGAAAAGCGCCTGATCGCGCAGTTCAATATCAAGCCGACGGAAACGCGCTTCATCCTCTATCCGCAGGCCGCTCGGCGGCCCGACGTATTCTCGGGATTGATCGGGCTCTACCAGTACATCCACGAACAACTCAGACATCGAAGCGGAAAGGAAAAGCAATGACCTCCACTATCCCCGCGGACAAGATCGCGCAGGCCGCCGACGTGCTCTCGCGCATGCGCGCCGAAATCGGTCGCGCGATGGTCGGCCAGCAGGAGGTGGTCGAGCACGCGCTCGCCGCGCTGCTCGCCGGCGGCCACGTGCTGATCGAAGGCGTCCCGGGGCTGGGCAAGACGCTGCTGGTGCGCGCGATGGCCAAGACCTTCGACGCGCGTTTCGCGCGCATCCAGTTCACGCCCGATCTGATGCCCGCCGACGTCACCGGCCACACGCTCTACGACCAGGCGAGCGGCCAGTTCGTCGCACGCCGCGGCCCGGTGTTCACCAACCTGCTGCTCGCCGACGAAATCAACCGCGCGCCGGCGAAGACGCAATCGGCACTCCTCGAAGTAATGCAGGAGGGCCAGGTGACCCTCGAAGGCACGCCGCACCGTCTCGACCCGCCTTTCATGGTGCTCGCGACGCAAAACCCGATCGAGCAGGAAGGCACCTATGCGCTTCCCGAGGCGCAACTCGACCGTTTTCTCCTCAAATTGCGCATCGGCTATCCGCCGCTCGAGGAGGAATTCGACATGGTGAGGCGCGTCACCACGGGTCAGATCGGCGACAAGCTCAATGTCGATGCCGTGCAGACCCTGATCAAACCCGAAGTGCTGCTCGCCTTGCAGCGCATCGCCGCGGCGATCTCGATCGACGACCAGGTGCTCGACTACGCGATCCGCATCGCGCGCGCCACGCGCACCTGGAACGGCGTGGCGATCGGCGCCGGACCGCGCGCCGGCATCGCGCTGGTGCGCGCCGCGCGCTCCGCCGCGCTGATCGCCGGGCGCGACTACGTCACCCCCGACGATATCAAGCGCATCGCGCTGCCCTGCCTGCGCCACCGCGTCACCCCGGCGCCCGAACTCGAAATCGAGGGCCAGTCGAGCGACAGCCTGATCGCCGCGCTACTGCAACAGGTGGAAGCACCGCGCAGCTGAGATGTTGATTCCAACCCCCCGTCTGCTCCGGTTAGCCGGCGCGCTCGCCGCGGGCGGTGTCGTCGCATCCTTCGTTCCCGCGGCGCAGGAGGTCTGGATCGCCGCGGCGCTCGCGCTGGCTGCGGCCGCGCTCGTCGATGCGCTCGGCGCGCGACGCATCGTCGCTCCCGGGGCCCGGCGCGCGCTGCCGGGCTCGCTTGCGCTCGGCGTCGCGCATGACGTATGCATACGGCTGGAGAACCGCGCCGGCCTGCCGCTGAGGTGCGAACTGCAGGACCATTTCCCGCACGGCATCGAAGCGCGAGGTCTGCCGCAGCACCTGACGGTTCCGGCACAGGGCTGGGCCGAGTTGCGCTACTCGATCCGGCCGGTACGACGCGGACCGCTGCGATTCGGCCGCATCCAGGCACGTATCGCCTCGCGCCTTCGCCTGTGGCAGACCGACCGCTTGATCGGCGAGGAGGCCGAAACACGCGTGTATCCCAACTTCGCCGCGCTCACCGGCTTCGCGCTGCTGGCGATCGACAACCGGCTCTCGCAGATCGGCGTGTTGCAGCGGCGCAGGCGCGGCGAGGGACTCAACTTCCACCAGCTGCGCGAATACCGCCAGGGCGACAGTCCGCGCTCGGTCGACTGGAAGGCGAGCTCGCGCATGGGAAAGCTCATCTCGCGCGAGTACCAGGACGAGCGCGATCAGCAGCTCGTTCTCCTTCTTGACTGCGGGCGGCGCATGCACGCGCAGGACGGCGAACTGTCGCATTTCGATCACGTCCTCAACTCCGCGCTGATGCTCGCCTACGTCGGCCTGCGCCAAGGCGACGCGGTGGGACTGCTGACCATGTCGGGCGAGCGGCGCTGGCTCGCGCCGAAGAAGTCGATGGCCACGGTCAACCTGATTCTCAACCGGGTCTACGACCTCGCCCCCACGCTGCACACCACCGACTACCACGGCGCCGCGCTCGACTTGATGGGGCGGCTGAGAAAGCGCGCGCTGGTGGTGGTGCTCACCAACCTGCGCGACGAGGATGACGACGCGCTTACCCCCGCGCTGCGCCTGCTGCAAACCCGCCATCTGGTGCTGTTCGCTTCGCTGAGAGAGAGCATCCTCGCGCGCGCCCTCGCCGCGCGCGCCGACAATTTCGAGCGCGCGCTCACCCACGCCGCCGCGGCGGATTACCTGCTGCGCCGTGAGCTGTCGTTCAAGCGCCTGGCCAGAAGCGGCGCGGTGTGCCTCGATGTCGAGCCTCCCGAGTTGCCGATCGCGCTCGTCAACCGCTATATCGATATCAAGCGGGGCGGGCGGCTGTAGGCGTTGCGCGCTAGAATGCTTCGGCAAGCCGGCGAACCGCCCCGCACGCGCGGAGCCCGGGACGCCGATCCGAAGACACGCGCACAACGGAGGACATCATGACCGACCAACAAAAGCCCGTTGATTCCGGCGACAAGTCGCGCGAAGAGGAAGTCGCCGCGTACGAAAAGCTGCGCCAGTACGTGAAGGAAGCGCTCGGCAACGTTCGTCAGAAGGTGAACGCGGACACGGTACACCAGGCGGTCGAAGCCGGCGCCGAAAAGCTCAGGACCGCGGGCACGTTCACGAGCGCCGCGGTCGCGAAGGCGGTCACTGCACTGAGGAAAGACATGGCCGTCACGGCCGAACGGCTCGGCCCGAAGTGGGAGGCTTTTTCGGAGAAGAGCGCCGACCTGTTCAGCGTCTGGCGCGACCGGGGCAGCGTCTTTCTCGGTCAGGCGGCGACCTCTCTGGGAGGCTGGCTGGAGAAGGTCGGCCAGAAGCTCGAGCATCAGACCTACGCCGCAGGAGAAATGACGCACGGCGGCGCCTTCGAATGTCAGGCGTGCCACGAACGGATCGAACTTGCGCGGGCGGGCTATATTCCGCCTTGCCCCAAGTGCCAGGCGACGTCGTTCGTGCGCGTCTAGCGCGACGCGTCGGCCTGCACTCGCCGCGATGAGCGACGCGCCGTGCGCGCGCCCCGGCCGCGGCGGGTGGACGCGACTGCCCGGGTTACAATGCGCGCATGGATAGCTCGGCAATCGTTCGCCACACTTGCCCTGCGGACATCCCGCAAATCATGGGCCTTCAGACGCTGGTCTACCCGAAGATCGGCGGTTGGCGCCAGGATCAGCTCGAGCGCCAGCTCGCCGTCTTCCCCCAGGGTCAGGTCGTCTGCTGCATCGGCGAGCGGGTCGTCGGCGTGGCGAGTTCGCTGATCGTGCGCTGGGACGACTACGGAACGCAACATACCTGGAAAGAGGTTACCGGAGACGGCAGCTTCGATACCCACGACCCGAGCGGCCGCACGCTTTACGGCGCCGAGGTGTTCGCCGACCCCACGATGCGACGGCACGGCATCGGCACGAAGCTCTACCAGGCGAGGCGGCGGCTGTGCCGCGCGATGAATCTGCGCCGCATCATGGCCTGCGGCCGGATG
>JAOUFA010000251.1 GCA_029858545.1 Betaproteobacteria bacterium | reverse complement strand
GTGCGGCGAGGAGCCCGGCGATCGCATCGCGCGTCCGAGTATCGAGACTCGCGTCGATACCGAAATGCCGGTCGAGCTGCGCGATCAGGTTTCGCCATCCCTGCGCGGACATCAGCTCGGGCGGGAACGCGACATGGCAGCTCGCGCACTCCTGCACATAGAGCGCAGGGTAGGGCGCATAGACATGGCCGTCCGCTCGTGCGCGGCCCAAGCTGAGAACGAGCAGTGCGGTGAGCATGGCAATCCGCATCATGGCCGCGCCTCCGCGGTCCCGACGCTCGACACGAAAGCGATGAAATCGCCCTTCTCCCGCGCCGTGCAGGCGCGCTTCAGCACATCGTTGCAGTTGCGCCGGAACCACTTCTCGGTCTTCGCCGCATCGGCGAAGCGCGCGGCATTGGCCGCCGGCGCAAGCGGCTGAATTGCCTTCCTCGTCACCGCGTGCCTGCCGACCGCAGAAGGATCTCCGGTATGGCAGCTGGCACAACTCCATTCTCCGCCGTGGCGATTGCGGTAGAAGCTCGCGCCGCGTTCGGCGGAAAATCCGCCGAAGCCGGGATCGGCGCTGCGCGCTTGCTGCGCGAGTGCGACCTGCAGTGCGGGCACGCCCGCGGACCCGGCCAAACCGGCTCCCGAGAACGCGATCAGGAAAAGTGGAATAAGAATCTTCATGGCGGCTCCTTGAGATCGACGACGCGAGCCATGCTGCGCGCGCCAGCTTAAGGCTGGCTTAGCGAGATCGATGAGCGGCGCGTCGCCCGGCCGCGACAGGCTTGTTCTATCGGCGCATTCAGTGCGCTGCTCGTGACGCATGCCGACGCCGAGAAATCGGTGCACCGATAATTGTTCATCGATGCACCGAGAATTGTTCAGAGTTCCGACGAGCTGTCACTGATGAACAGAAATGATTTCTCGAAGTCTTTCACTTCCTGACACACATTCATCACGCTCTTTTCTATTCTCCGCACCCGAGTAGTGCCATTCGCCAAACCGGTTCGGGGCGCGTGCCGAAGACCGCGAGGCGATTCCCGGCACGCACGCAAGAGATCAACGAACATCAACAAGGAGAATGAATCGTGGGACAGCAATCCAATGCGCAGGCGGCGTCATCGTGGCTCGAGCAGGTATTCTTCAGCTCGCGTAAGTACTTCGTTCTGACGGGACTCTTCGTCGTCCTGCTGGGCGCCTGCGTCAGCGGCACCTATCTTCTGCAAACCGGGCAGTTGCGCGAGCTCCTGCTCGCCGAGGCGAAGCGCAATACCGAAGTCTTTCAATCGCAGATCGCCTCCGACGCCGAGGGGCTCGCGAGGGCACTCGCCGGCCTGACGAGAATCGAGTCGCTGCTCTCGGGTCTGGCGGAGAGGAACCACGACAAGCTGCTCGCCGTGTCGGCTCCGATTTTTGCCGACATGAAGGCGAAGAACAACATTACCCACACCTACTTCATCGACAAGGACGGCGTGGTCGTACTGCGCGCACACAATCCGGCGCAGTCCGGCGACAAGGTCGGACGGCACAGTTTCCAGCTGGCCCGGGAAACGGGCAAGCTGGGCGTGAGCCTGGAGATGGGCAAGAACTTCTTTTCGCTGCGTGCGGTGCTGCCGGTTTCGTACCGCGGCGAACCGATCGGCTACATGGAGGTCGCCGAGGAGATTGACCATCTCTTCGCGCGTACCGAGAGCATCACGGGCGACCACGCCACCGCGCTCATCAGCAAGGACTATCAGCAACGCAAGGGCACCGAGATCAAGGGTGAGAGCATCGGCCAGTTCAACGTTCTCGATTCGAGCGACAAGGCGACGGCATTGAAACTGATCGCAGGCGAAGTGGCCGCAGGCGGGGTTCCGCGCAGCGCAGAAGTCAAGCTGATCGGTAATTTTTTCGTCGGATACTCTCCGCTGAAGGACGGCGCGGGCGAGGTCGCCGGGGTGCTCGTATTCCACCGTGACGTCAGCGACGTGCTGAGCGCGATGTGGGGCAAGATCGCCGCGTTCACGCTCCTTCAGGCGCTCGTCATTCTGAGCGGACTGATCGCCGTCGGCTGGGCGGCGAATCGCGTCGCGGTGCGAGCGCTGGGCGGCGCACCCGCCTATGCGCGCGGAGTCGCCGCGGCGATCGCCTCGGGCGATCTACGCACCGATATTTCGCTACGCGCCGGCGACCAGTACAGCCTGCTCGCGGTGATGAAGAGCATGCGTGACGACCTCAAGTTGCTGGTCGGCGACATCTATGCCGGCGCGGAGACCGTGAAGAACGCCAGTGCGCAAATCGCCCAGGGTAATGCCGAGCTGTCGAGCCGCACCGAGGAACAGGCCTCCAGCCTCGAGGAGACGGCTTCGTCGATGGAGGAACTGACTTCGACGGTCAAGCAGAACACCGAGAACGCCAGGCAGGCGAATCAACTCGCGATCGGCGCTTCGACGGTTGCCGGCCAGGGAGGCAAGGCGATGGGCGAGGTGACGCAGACGATGACCGGAATCTCGGAAGCTTCGCGCAAGATCGCCGACATCATCGGCGTCATTGACGGGATCGCGTTCCAGACCAATATCCTGGCGCTCAACGCGGCGGTCGAAGCCGCACGCGCGGGCGAGCAGGGACGCGGCTTCGCGGTGGTGGCCTCCGAAGTGAGAAGCCTGGCGCAGCGCTCGGCCAGCGCGGCCAAGGAGATCAAGGGACTGATTCAGAATTCGGTTGAACGGGTCGACGGCGGAATGAAGCTCGTCGAGGGCGCGAGCAAGACGATGGAGGAGATCGTCTCGTCGGTGAAGCGGGTCACCGACATCGTGTCCGAAATCTCGGCCGCCTCGCAAGAGCAACTCTCCGGCATCGAGCAGGTCGGCGGTGCCGTGACGCAGATGGACAACGTGGTCCAGCAGAACGCGGCGATCGTCGAGGAGTCCGCCGCCGCGGCCGAGAACCTGACGGCGCAGGCCGAGCAATTGGTGCGTGCGGTAACCAAGTTCCAGTTCGACGGAGCGCTCGGACAAGCCGCGGTGCGCAGCGCGGTGCCTTTGACGCAGACCGTGGGCACGACTGCCCGGATATCCCGTGCGGACCGTCCGGCGGCGCGAGTCGCGCAGCCTGCGGAGGCGACGCGGCGGCAGGCCGCGCTCGCCTGGGCCACGACCCAACCCGGCGCGATGCAAAAATCGGACGGCAACGTCGACTGGAAGGAATTCTGAGAGCCGATCGTCGGGTTCAGGCCTTGAGCACGCATTTGTCGTAGAGATCGGGTAGCGCGCTACGCGGGTCATAGCGGGCCTTCAGCGCCGCGTACGCGCTACGGTCGTAGATCGACCAGAATTCCTCGCGCCCGAAATAGCTGTCCGAGTACAAGGACTTGATGCCGCCGAGTTCGCTCACCTTGCGCTCGATCAGTCGGTTGAAATGGCCCGCGGCATGTCGGGTTCGCGAGCGCACGACGTCCCAGAAGCCGAAATTCACCAGCAACGTGCCGGCCGGGGTCGGATACAAGGGGAAGCGCGGCGCGGCAGGCGCCGCCCGGATCGGGCAGATCCACACCGGCAGGATGCCGATTTCGCGATGGAAGAAATCGAGAAATTCCGCGGCGCGGCCGATCGGGATGTCGACGTCCTGGATCACCGGCTCCGGATGCCGGCCGAGCAGCCGGTCGCGCATGCGCGTCACCCCCCAGCGTGCGTTCCAGCGCATCACCCCCGCGTAGAAGCGCGAATTGAGGCGCTCGCGACCGAGCAGGCGGCGGATGAGCGGGTGCTGCGCGCCGAGGTTCTTCGAACACCAGAACCAGTCGGTGTCCCAGCGCCAGAGAAAATCGCGCACGGTGAGGAAATCCTCGTCGCGCTCGCGGATCGACCGATAGTAGATGCGCTCGAAACCATAGTCGCTCGTATACGGTGCCTCGACGATGAAGCGGCCGATGGTGACCGCCATCGACTTCGCGCCAAACACCACCCCGTCGATGAAATCGGCGTTGCCGGCGCAGGCAACGGCGAGATCGGCGAAGAAGGCGTCGGGCCGCTCGTAGTGGCGGTGCTCGAGACGAACGAAGGGCAGCACCGGCAGCGTCCGTGCGCGCAGCCGCAGCGCATAGCCAAGCGTTCCGTAGGAATTCGGAAAACCGAAGAACAGATCGCGGTGCTCGTTCTCCGGCGTGGCGAGAACCACGCTGCCGTCGCCGAGGAGCACTTCGATCCCGGCGACCGTCTCGTGCACCAACCCGGACTTGAACGACGAGGCCTCGATGCCGACCCCGGCGACCGCGCCGCCCAGCGTGATCCACTTCAGTTGCGGCACCACCGCCGGCATCAGGCCCTGGGCCAGGGTCGCCTCCACCAGGTCGACGTACGGCGTCATCCCTTCCGCATCGACCCACCCCGCTCCGCGATCGACGCCGAGCACATGACTGAACTGCCGCACATCGAGACGACTTCGCGGCGCGGCGGCCCGGTCGCGGAACAGGTTCGAGGTGCTCTTCGCCAGCCGCACCGGCGCCGCGCCGGCGGTGCGCATCGCCCGGGCGAGCGCCGCCTTGCGCGTCTCGTAGTCCTGCAGAGGGGAGGATTCGGTCATCACGACGCCTGCGTTTCAAATCCGGGTTCGCTCAGCGGTGGTCCCTGCGGATAATGCTTGATTTCGCGTCGCACGCGCAATGGTGCGGGCCGGCACCGCGCGCGGCGCGTCGCCCGCTTGATGATTATCAACACGCGATTTCCGTGCGCTCAGATAATGACCGGTGCGCGGGGGAGACGCAGCACTCAACAGCTCAGGAGCAGCGAAAATGGCAACCGATACCAGCCATGATGTAACCGTAAGAAAGGGCACGGAGATTCAGAAATCCGCCCCGCGGCGGATGCTCAGCCCGTTCGAGGAGATGGACCGCTTGTTCGAGCGGGTGTTACCGCGCGGGTGGCTGCGGCCGTGGGCCTGGGAATCGCCTCTGGCGAACGAATTCGCCGAGCCGCTCGAAATGCGGATTCCGCGCATGGACGTGCTCGATGGCGAGGATAGCGTGGTGATACGCGCCGAGGTTCCGGGCGTGGAGAAGAAGGATCTGGAAATCTCGGTGAACGATACGTCGGTCACCATCAAGGGCAAGATCATGCGCGAAGCGAAGGAGGAGAAGGCCGACTACTACCGTTGCGAGATCGGCGGTGGCGAATTCATCCGCAGCCTCGGACTGCCCTGCGCGGTCGACGCCTCGAAGGCGAGCGCCCACCTGAAAGACGGCATGCTCGAACTGACGCTGCCCAAGATCGAAAAGGCCAAACGCCTTCGGGTCAAGATCGACTGATTGGGGTTGGCGTACGCACCCTTGCCGGCCGCGCGCCTCGCGCGCCGGCGGGTGCGGCATTTTCTGTGTGCCGGCATCGCGATGCGGGGCGGCGCTTCGCGCGTGGACCGAGTTGCTTTGCCCGCTGCTTCCTCGGACGCTGCACGCGGCGGCAGAATCAGACGTCGGCGTGCCCCCACGACGACGCCCGCTTGGGAGGTCTTCCCTAGAAATTCTCCTGCTACCAGGAGAAACCGTGCGCGCTTCGCGATCCCTGAGGATCAGTCAAGCGAGGGAAGACCGCCCAAACGGGCGTCCGCTTCAGTTCAGATTGTGCACATCCGAAAGACCCGGGCCTTGATCCACGTCAGCGGGTAATCGGCTCAAGCCAAGATCGCTGACGAAATCATCCGCTTCCCTGGCGCAGGTCACTATCGAAATTCGAATATCCGCCCGGCATTTCCCGAGCGCACGCGATTGCGTACCCCGTCGGGCAGCCGGTCGACGCGCGCCA
>JAOUFA010000250.1 GCA_029858545.1 Betaproteobacteria bacterium | reverse complement strand
TGTTGCCGTGCCACGGCAGAGGAACCACAGCGCGGGCAGGGCGGCGCGTCGAGATCCGACTGCACGAATACCTCGAAGGTATGCGCGCAGGCGGCACAACAGTAGTCAAAGATACGCATGATCGGCTCTCTCCCCGCCGCTCAGCATTCAATCACCGTGAGTTCCTTGACGGGCCACTTCGAAAGAATCTCGACTCCTGTCTTGGTCACCCGGATGACCTCCTCGATACGCACGCCCTGCCCCTCCCCATCGCCCTCCTGAGTCTCGATCGCGAAACACATATCCTCCTCGATCACCATCGGATGATCGATCGAACAGCCGCGCCAGACGAGCGGCGGCTCATACAGCGTCAGCCCGATGCCGTGTGCCCAGTTGTTGCCCGCGGTCTGGTCCTCGTGCACGACGCCGATATCGCCCCACACATCGGGTCCGGCGGGCCAGCGTTCGGCGATTTCCTTCGACGTGATGCCCGGCCGGATCACGTTGATCGAATCGTAGAGCCAGTCGTAGGCGCGCTGGTAAGCGGCCTTGGTCGCCTTGGACGGTTCGCCGACACTGAATGAGCGGTAGTAGCAGGTCTTGTAGCCGTTCCACGAGGTGTTGTAGACGTCCATGTAGATCACATCGCCATGCGCCAGGCGCCGCCCGGTCGAATGGCGCAGGTTCGGCCACGAATACGGACCCGAGGTACAGAACACGCCCGAATGCACCTCGCCGCCGTTCGTGTAGCAGGCCTTGAACGCCTCGCCGAGGATTTCGTGCTCGCTCACGCCGGGGCGCACGGTGCGCACCAGCGCATCGAACATCGCGTCGCCGATGGTGCAGGTGTTGCGCAGGCACTCCACCTCCTCCTGCAGCTTGTTCTTGCGCGCCGCGAGCATCGCGGTGAAGCCCTCGCCGCTCGTCTTCACGCCCTTCGCCTCGAACGCGGCGGTGATATAGGGATCGGAGAAATCGAGCGCGAGGACCTCCTTCTCGACCCCGGCGCGCTTGAGTTCGATCATCGTCTGATCGACGAAGCGTTTCACCGCCGCCTGGTGCGCCGAATCACCCATGCAGCGCGCGATCCAGCCCATGCCGGTGATCGCATAGCGGACGTTGCCCGGCGGCAGCCAGGGGGAATTGCGCTGCGTGTGATAACCGATATCGCCCTGCTCGTAGATGATCGGATGTTCGTCGCCCTTGAGGAGAAGCGAATAGCGCAGGCCCGAACTCGGCGTCGTCCACGGCGGGGTGTAGGTGCTCGTAATGTAGCGCGTGTTCCACTCGTTGAGCGACAGCAGCCCGCCGAACTTGCGCTTCTCGAACAGCTCCGCCTTGGCGCGCTTCAGGCGCCCGGTGCGCAGCTTGTCCATATTCACGCCCTCGATCCAGTCCATCGGCTGGAACGGATACGACTTGCCGTACTTGTCGGTCATGGCTTGCCCCTCCTCGTGCGCAGACGCCTGGGAGTTCGCGAGGATGCGCCGTCAAATCACGCGTCATCGAACCCCGGCCGTCACGCTAGCAAAGAGCGCCGAGGGGGCGGAAATACCTTCTTCTTATGCGGGGGATCGGAAAAACCTTGGGGTAACGCTCATGCCCCGCAACGCGCGGCCGCGCGAACGCCGGAAACCGCCGAAATCCCGAACCACGCAAGACGCCCGGGGCCGTGCCGTCGGACACCGCCCCCCCCGTTTTAGCGCGCCATCAACCTGCGCTACTTAATCGCCATCGGATTGATCGGCGAGCCCACCGCATGGGTGACGGGCAGCGGCGGCGCGGTGAAGAAGAACTCGTAGACGCGGTCCTCTGCGCAATCGGCCGCGAGTTCGCGCAGATAGAAGATCTCGCCCATGGTGATGCCGATCATCGGGATCACCACCCAGTGCCAGGGCTGGCTTGCCTCGGTGGTTTCGTTGGGACGCACTTCGCAGCCCCAGGTGTCGGTGCAGATCGCGGCGATTTCCTTCTTGTGGATCCAGTCGCAGGTCTCGAACGCGAGCCCCGGTGCGTCGCCCCCGGCATAGCCGCCCCAGTCGCCCGCGTCCAGGCGCTGCTCCATCTGGCCGGTCCGCACGATGACGAAGTCGCCGCGCCGGATCTCGACCCCTTGCGCCTTCGCGCAGGCATCGAGATCGTCGTTGGTGATCGCCATGCCGTCGGCGAGGCAGGCGACGCCGAGGTGGCGCGCGACGTCGAGCAACACGCCGCGCCCGGCCATGCGGTCCTTCACCTTCTCGATGCCGTTCTTCTGCGCGCCGTTGGAATCGACCAGGCGCGCGTCGTAACCGTTCCACATCTTCTCGTCATAGAAGATGTGGCCGAGCGCATCCCATTGTGTGCCGCACTGCATCGGCAGCGACACCATGTCGTCGGCGTAGCGCAGCCCGCCCTTGTCCTGCACGCCGGACACCGCGTCGGTGCCGGTGGCGAGCATGGTGTGGATCGGGTTGAAGCGGTTGCCCCACAGGCCCTTTTGCGGGCCGTTGCGGTCGAAATTGAGACCGAGCGAAAACGCCTTGCCGCGCTTGATCAGCTTGCCCGCGGCGACGAGTTCCGCCGGGGTGATGAAATTGAGCGTGCCCGCCTCGTCGTTCGCTCCCCAGCGGCCCCAGTTCTTGCAGCGCTCGGCCGCCGCGCGCAAATGCTTCATATCGAATCGCTTCGCATCGTATCTTCTGGGCATGATCGTTCCTCCTTCGTTTGAATTCTCAATCCTGGCATCTCATTCAGCGCGCCGTCCAGCCACCGTCGACGACCAGGCTCGTTCCGGTCATCAGCGACGCGGCGGGTGACACCGCGAACAGCACCGCGCTCGCCACCTCGTCCACCTGACCCAGCCTGCCGATCGGGATGCGCGACAGCACCCATTCGCTGAAACCGGGGCGCGCCAGCATCGGCGCGGTCAGCGGCGTTTCGATGAAGGTCGGCGCGACCGTGTTGACGCGGATGTTATGCGGCGCAAGTTCGACCGCGAGCGCCTTGGTGAGCCCCTCGACCGCGTGTTTCGTCATGCAGTAGGCGGTACGGTTCTCGGCGCCGACATGGCCCATTTGCGAACCGATGTTGACGATCGCCCCGCCGCGCGCCTTGCGCCCGGGCGACTCGAGCATCTTCTTCGCCGCCGCCTGCGCGACGAAGAACGCGGCCCTCACGTTGACGGCGAGCATCCGATCGAGATGCGCTTCGCTCACCTCGACGAAGGGTTCGGGGATATTCGTTCCCGCGCTATTGACGAGGATGTCGAGCGCGGGGATCGCGGCGACGACGCGCGCGACCGACGCCGCATCGGTCGCGTCGCACTCCACCGCCCGCGCGTGCCCGCCCGCGGCGCGGATCTCCGCCGCGACCTGGTCGATCTCGCCGCGCGTGCGCGCCGCGAGCCACAGCTCGGCGCCCGCGCCGGCGAGCGCCAGTGCGACGCTCCGGCCGATGCCGCGGCCCGCGCCGACCACCAGCGCAATGCGGCCGTCGAGGCGAAAGCGCGCCGCGAGGGCCTCGGCCGGGCTCGCCATCGACGATCCTCTAGCGCTTCGCACCGAGGCCGACGTTCTGGCCGCCATAGCGGCGCAGGCGCAGATCGGCCTGCTCCTTGTGGCCCCAGAAGCGCTCGATCGCGCACAGCCGGGAACAATATTCACCGACCTTCACGCTCGCCTCCGGCGTAACCTCCTGGTAGGTGCAGGTCTTCAGGAACTTGCCGACCCACAACCCGCCCGTATAGCGCGCCGCGCCGAGCGTCGGCAGCGTGTGGTTGGTGCCGATCACCTTGTCGCCGTAGGACACGTTGGTCTCGGGCCCGAGAAACAGCGCACCGTAATTCTTCATTCGATCGAGGAAATAACGCGGCTCGCGCGTGAGAATTTCGACGTGTTCGGCCGCGACGCGGTCGGCTTCGGCGACGGCTTCCTCGCGCGAGGCGACCAGGATGATCTCGCCGTAATCGCGCCAGGCGACGCCCGCGATATCGGCGGTCGGCAGCACCTTGAGCTGGCGCTCGATCTCGGCCGGCAGCGCCTGCGCGATCGCCTGCGAAGTGGTGATGCAGATCGCCGGACTCGTCGGACCGTGCTCGGCCTGTCCGAGCAAATCGACCGCGATCATCTCGACATCCGCGGTGTCGTCGGCGACCACCAGGATCTCGGTCGGCCCGGCAAAAAGGTCGATGCCGACGCGGCCGAAGAGCTGGCGCTTCGCCTCGGCCACATAGGCGTTGCCCGGCCCGCACAGCATGTCGACCGGAGCGATGCTTTCGGTACCCAATGCCATCGCGACGATCGCCTGCACGCCGCCAAGCACGTAGATGTCGTCGGCGCCGGCGAGCACCATCGCCGCGATCGTTTCCGGATGCGGCGCACCCTGGTTGGGCGGAGTGCAGGCGATCACGCGCCGCACGCCCGCGGTGCGCGCGGTCACGATGCTCATGTGCGCCGAGGCCACCATCGGGTAGCGGCCGCCCGGTACGTAGCAGCCGACGCTGTCGACCGGAATGTTGCGATGACCCAGCTTCACGCCGGGCAGGGTCTCGACTTCGATGTCGCGTATCGATGCGCGCTGGTGTTCGGCGAACTGACGGATCTGCGCCTGCGCGAATTGGATATCGGCGATCGTCTCCGGCGCGACCTTCGCCATGATCGCGTCGATGTCGGCTTGCGACAGGCGAAAGCTCGGCGGCGACCACTTGTCGAACTTCACCGAAAGCTCGCGCACCGCGGTATCGCCGCGCTGCCTGATATCGTCCAGAATCGATTCGACCGTGCGACGCACGTTCACGTCGATGGCATCGGTCACGGTTTGGTCGATACGTCTCTTGAGAAAGGTCGCCATGGGAGAAATCCGCAATTGAATGAGGAACGCGTTGGCCCCGCCGTGGTTCGATCCGGTCGGACCAATCGGTCCTCGGACATCCGCGAGAGCAGGTGGAAAAGTCTAAGGCGTTTGTTATCCGCAGGCAAACAACTTTGCTGCCGTTGCGCCGCATCCCTGCGAAACTCCTTCGCCGGATCAGGAATCTCTCTCATGCCACCCGAACTCGCATTCTGGCTGTCGCTTGCGCTCAAACTGGCACTCACCGCGGGCATCGTCGTCTTTGCTTCGGTGGTGGTCGAGCGCTCGGGACCACTCATCGGGGCACTGGTGGTGACCCTGCCGGTGACGGTGTGGCCCGCCTACGTCTTTCTTTCCCTTGATCACGACGCGGCCTACCTGGCCGCGAGCGCGCAAAGCAGCCTCGCGTTCAACGCGGTGACCTCGATCTTCATGCTGGTCTACCTCGTGCTCGCGCAAACGCGCGGACTGGTCGCGAGCCTGCTGACCGCCATCGCGTGCTGGATCGCGCTCGCCGGGCTGGTGCGGTCGGTCCCCTGGACCGCGGCGAGCGCCGCGCTGCTCAACCTGGCCGGCTACTCGGCCTGCATACTGCTTAGCCGCCGCTTCCGCGAGGTCAGGATCCCGCGCGTCGCGCGACGATGGTACGAACTGCCGCTGCGCACCGCGCTGGTGTGCGTACTGATGGGTGCGGTCCTGCTCACGAGCCACTGGGCCGGACCGGGCGCCACCGGCATGCTCGCCGTCTACCCGATCTCGACCACCTGCACGATGCTGATTCTGCACACCCGCATCGGCGGGCGGGCGAGCGCCGCGGTGATCGCCAACGGCCTGTGGGGAATGCTCGGCATCGGCCTGGGCCTGCTCGCGCTGTCGTGGGCGGTCGGGCCTCTGGGCACGGTGGCCGCGCTCGCGCTCGCGCTCGCCGTGCCGGTAAGCTGGAACCTGTCGGTGTGGTTCGCCCGCCAGCGG
>JAOUFA010000249.1 GCA_029858545.1 Betaproteobacteria bacterium | reverse complement strand
CGTTCAACCTCGACTGCACCGGTTCGACCCAGTTCGGCAGTCCCTTCGCGGTGACGCAATTGACCCAGGACGGCTACACCTCGGGCCAGCTCGCGGGGTTCTCGGTGGACGACGCGGGTGTGATCATCGCGCGCTACTCCAACGGGCAGACCCGCGCGCAGGGACAGGTGGTGCTCGCGAATTTCACCAGTCCGCAGCGACTTCAGTCGGCCGGCGGCAATGCCTGGGTGGAAACCTCCGCCTCGGGAGCGGCGCTCGTCGGCTCGCCCGGTTCGGGCAGTCTCGGCGTGTTGCAGTCGGGTGCGCTCGAAGGCTCGAACGTCGATCTGACCGCCGAACTGGTGAACATGATCACCGCGCAGCGCGTCTATCAGGCCAACGCGCAGACCATCAAGACCCAGGACTCGGTGCTGCAGACCCTGGTGAACCTGCGCTGATGAGTCAACCACCGGGGTACGTCCCCATTGAGACGGGAATACCATGGACCGAATGATCTATCTGGCGATGAGCGGCGCCAAGCATGTGATGCACCGCCAGGAAAGCGTCGCGAACAATCTCGCCAACGCGAACACGCCGGGCTACCGCGCCGAGACGCTCGCATTTCGCGGCGTACCGACCGATCGCGACGCGCGTGTCTATGCGATCGAATCGAGCGTGGGCGCCGACCTGGCAGCCGGGCCGGTGCAGCAGACCGGGCGCGCGCTCGATGTCGCGCCGCAAGGCGGGGCCTGGCTCGCGGTGCAGGCCACCGACGGCAGCGAAGCCTACACGCGCAACGGCAATCTGCAGGTCGGGCCCAACGGCACGCTGCAGACGGCGGGCGGCGCGCAGGTGCTCGGCGATGGCGGCCCGATCGCGGTGCCCGACGGCGCGGCGCTCAGCATTTCCGCCGACGGCACGATTTCGGCGGCACAGCCGGGTCAGTCGCGCGCGACGGTCGCGCTGGGCCGCTTGAAGCTCGTCACGCCCGCGGAGCGCGAACTCTCGCGCGGCGACGATGGACTGTTTCGCGCCGCCGGCGGCGAGGCGCTTGCCGCCGATCCCGCGGCACGCGTCGTGTCGGGCGCGCTCGAGGGCAGCAACGTGAACGTGGTCGACGCGATGGTCGGCATGATCAGCGCGGCACGCCAGTTCGAGATGCACATGAAACTGCTGCAAACCGCGCAGGAGGACGCGCGCGCGGCATCGCAGTTGCTCAACGTCGGGGGATGACCGGTGACAGGGTCGGGAGAGGCAATGACGAGCGTCGGCGCGGGTTTTGATCTTCCTTGGTCTCCGCGTTTTGATCGTTTGCGCAAAGCGCGAATGATCAAAACGGGGAGATGCAAGATGACCCCAAACCGGCGACGCGCTCAGGTAGCACGACACGGAAGCACGCCGCTGTTTCGCAGGACACATTAAGGAACTAGCATGATTCGCTCACTCTGGATTTCCAAGACCGGGCTCGACGCCCAGCAGACTCAGCTTGACGTGATCGCCAACAATCTGGCGAACGTCGGTACCACCGGATTCAAGCGCGGGCGCGCGGTGTTCGAGGATCTGCTGTACCAGACGGTGCGTCAGCCGGGTGCGCAATCCTCGCAGCAGACCCAGGCGCCCGCCGGCCTGCAGATCGGCACCGGGGTGCGTCCGGTGGCCACCGCGCGCATTCATACCCAGGGCAATCTCCAGCAGACCGGCAACAATCTCGATCTCGCGATCAACGGTCAGGGATTCTTCCAGATCCAGATGCCCGACGGCACGACCGCCTACACGCGCGACGGGTCGTTCCATCTCGACGCCCAGGGACAGGTCGTCACTTCGAACGGTTTTCACGTCCAACCCGCGATCACGGTGCCGTCGGCGGCGCAGTCGATCTCGATCGGGCAGGACGGCGTGGTGACCGCGACGCTCGCCGGTTCGAGCACGCCGGTGCAGCTCGGCAGCATTCAACTCGCCAACTTCGTCAATCCGGGCGGGCTGCAGTCGAACGGACAGAACCTGTACACCGAGACGCCCGCGTCGGGAACGCCGACCACCGGCACCCCCGGATTGAACGGGATGGGGCTTCTCAGCCAGGGTTACCTCGAAACCTCGAACGTGAATGTCGTCGAGGAACTGGTCAACATGATCCAGACGCAGCGTGCGTACGAGATCAACTCGAAGTCGATCCAGACCTCCGACCAGATGCTGCAGCGTCTGAGCCAGCTTTGACGGGGCCGGGGATGAAGACCGTCGCGATTGCCGTGGTGCTTTTCACCGCCGGGTGCGTGCTCGACCCGAAGATCGAAGTGCGCGAGCCGACCAGCGTCGTGCCGCAGGCGTCCGTCGCGCAGGCCCCCAGCGGCGGCGCGGTGTACAACGAATCGCGCTACCGCTCGCTGTTCGAGGACCGGCGCGCGCGCCAGGTCGGCGACATCGTCTACGTCACGATCAGCGAGAAGCTCTCGGCGAGCCGCAAGGCCAGTTCGACCACTTCGCGCAGCGGCGACACCTCGATCGACATGCCCGGCATCCGCGGCGCGTTCGGCAAGAATTTCAACGGCGCGCAGTTCGCCGCGAGCACCGGGAACAAGTTCGACGGCAAGGGCGAGACCTCGAGCGACAACGTGTTCAGCGGCACCATTACCACCACCGTGATCGAGGTGCTGCCAAACGGCAATCTGGTGCTCGCCGGCGAAAAGCGTCTGGGCGTGAACCGCAATGCCGAGACGCTGCGCTTCTCGGGCGTGCTCAATCCCGCCTCGCTCGCCGGCGCGAGCGGCGGCGTGTCGTCCGACCAGCTCGCCGACCTGAGGCTCGAGTACAAGGGCGGCGGGATCACCGACGAGGCGCAGAACCAGGGCTGGCTCGCGCGCCTGTTCCAACTCGTTTCGCCGTTCTGACATGACGGCCCGTTCATTTTCCGCGCTGTTCGCGGTGCTGCTCGCGATCGGCGCGTTCGGCCCGGTTCCGGCGCGCGCCGAGCGAATCAAGGACCTGGCGAACATCCAGGGCGTGCGTGTCAATCAGCTGATCGGCTACGGCATCATCGCCGGGCTCGACGGCAGCGGCGATCAGACCTCGCAGACCCCGTTCACCGCGCAAAGCGTCAGTTCGATGCTGTCGCAGATGGGAGTCACGCTGCCGCCGGGATCGGCGTTCCAGCTGAAGAACGTCGCCGCGGTGATGGTCACCGCGATGCTGCCGGCGTTCGCGACCCCCGGTCAGCAGTTCGATATCACCGTCTCGTCGCTCGGCAACGCGAAGAGCCTGCGCGGGGGCACGCTGCTGCTCACCCCGCTCAAGGGGACCGACGGGCGCGTGTACGCGATCGCGCAGGGCAATGTCGTGGTCGGCGGAGCGGGCGCATCGGCCGGCGGCAGCAAGGCGCAAATCAATCAATTGAACGCCGGGCGCATTCCCGGCGGCGCGACCGTCGAGCGCGCCGCGCCGCAGCCGGTGCTCGACTCCGACTACGTGAACATCGAACTGCACAGCGCGGATTTCGACACCGCGCGCCGCGTCGCCGAGGCGATCAACACCCAGTCTGGCGAGCGCACCGCGCAGGCGCTCGATGCGCGCCTGGTGCAGGTGCTTGCGCCGCGCGAAGCGAACGATCGGGTTTCGTTTCTCGCGCGCCTGGAGGGGCTCACGGTCGAGGGCGGCATGCCGGGTGCGCGGGTGATCATCAATGCGCGCACCGGATCGGTGGTGATGAACCGCGCCGTGACGCTGCAGGCCTGCGCGGTCGCGCACGGCAACCTGTCGATCATGGTCAACAGCACCCCGGTGATCAGCCAGCCGGGCCCGTTCTCGCAGGGTCAGACCGTGGTCGCCGAGCGCGCCGAGGTGCAGATCCGGCAGGAAGGCGGCGGCCTGATGATGGTGGAGGCCGGCGCGCAGCTCTCCGAGGTAGTGAAGGCGCTCAACGCGCTGGGCGCCAATCCGCAGGACCTGGTTTCGATCCTGCAGGCGATCAAGGCCTCCGGCGCGCTGCGCGCCGAGCTCGAGGTCATCTGACATGGCGTTCGACGCACCCGGCGCGACACTCGGCACCGACCTGCGCGCGCTCGATGAGCTAAGGCGCCGTGCGAAGGACGCTCCCGGCAAGACGCTCGGCGAGGTGGCGCGCCAGTTCGAGGCGCTCTACATCAACCTGGTCATGAAGAGCATGCGCGAGGCGACGGCGCAGGAAGATCCGCTCGCCAGTTCGGCCACGCGCAGCTATACCGCGATGCTCGACCAGAGTCTCGCGCAGCGCCTGTCGGGCAAGGGTCTGGGGCTCGCCGAAGTGCTCACCCGACAGATGTCGCAGCAGATCTCGCGGCAGACTTCGCATGCGCCGCACCCGTCCGCGCCGGCTGCCGCCGCGCCCGCTCGCCCGGAGGATTTCGTGCGCGGCATGCTTCCGCATGCGCGCGCCGCAGAGCGTGAATTCGGCATTCCGGCGCAGTTCTCGGTCGGCCAGGCGGCGCTCGAGTCGGGCTGGGGGCGGCGCGAGCTGCGCGCCGCCGACGGCAGCCCGAGCTACAACGTATTCGGCGTGAAGGCCGGCGGAAACTGGAGCGGCAGGACGGTCGAGGCGCGCACCATCGAATATGTGGACGGCAGGCCGCGCAGCATGGTGCAGAAATTCCGCGCCTATTCCTCCTATGGCGAAGCGTTCCGCGACCATGCGCGTCTGCTCGCGGGAAGCTCGCGCTATGCCGGCGCGGTGCAGGCCGGAGGCGACGCGGCCGCCTTTGCCGCCGGGGTGCAGGCGGGTGGCTATGCCACCGATCCGCGCTATGCGCAGAAGCTCACCCAGGTGATCAACCGGACGCTGAGCCTGCAGGCGGTGGCGTGAATCCGGCTCAAGTTGCCTGCGAGGCGGCCGATGAATACGTAATGCGGGCGGCGGACGCGAGAGTTCGGTGAAGGCCCGTTCGGCGAGGAGTCCGGGGTTTGCGCCAAGTGTCGACACACGATAACGGTTCCAGAGAGCCGCCGAGGGCGAGGAAATGACGAGTTCAATATTCAGCGTGGCCCTTACCGGTCTGAACGCCGCGCAAGCGGGCCTGCAGACCACGACCCACAATCTGAGCAACGTCAATACCCCGGGCTACAGCCGCCAGGTATCGGTGCAGGGCTCGGCCGCCGCGCAGTTCACCGGCGCCGGCTATCTCGGCAAGGGCGCGAACGTCGAAACCGTTCGCCGCGTGTATTCCGATCAGCTGCAGGCCGAGGTGCGCGGCCTGCAATCGCAGGCAAGCCAGTATTCCACCTACTCGACCGAGATCGCGCGCCTGGCGAATCTGCTCGCCGAGCCCGAAAGCAATCTGGGGGTCGCGCTGAGCGGCTTTTTCTCCTCGATCCAGGGCGTCGCCTCGCACCCGGCCGATATCCCGTCGCGGCAGGTGATGTTCTCGTCGGCGCAGTCGCTGACGCAACGCTTCCAGAGTTTCGGTGCCGCGCTCGACGGTGCGCGCCAGGGTGTCAACGAGCGCATCGCGCAGGATGTCGTGCAGATCAACACCTACGCGAGACAGATCGCGCAGCTCAACGATGCGGTCGCCGCCGCCTCGGGCAGGGGACATACGCCGAACGACCTGCTCGACCAGCGCGATGCGACGATCGCCGACCTGAACAAGCTGGTGCGCGCGAGCGTCTTCGTGCAAAGCGACGGCGCGGCGAACATCTTTCTCTCCAATGGCCATGCGCTGGTGGTCGGCAGCACGACGCAGGATCTGACTGCGGGTGGCGATCCGGCGGACGCGTCCTCGATCGTGGTCGGCGCCGGAGCCGGCGCCGCCGCGCGCGTATTCAGGGCGGGCGAGATCGTCG
>JAOUFA010000248.1 GCA_029858545.1 Betaproteobacteria bacterium | reverse complement strand
CGATTAAGACTTCTTGCCGTCGTGAGGTCCTTTACCCACAGTGTTATGCGGCGAGATTTCAGACCGAGCCATGACGAGCGCTGAGTTGGGTGGATTTACGAAGCAAGCGTCCAGATTTTGGATGGCGATTCCTGCAGACACACGTGCAAAGCTACTGGCGAACGTTTATTGTGGACATTGTCGCGGCGCTGTCTCTATCGTCAACGTAACAGCCACGGTTAAGCGGAGGGATCTTTTGTTCAAGGGCATCTGCGCTACGTGTGGGCACGAGGTCGCACGGCTTGTGGAAGGGCCGGACACATGAGCATCCCGCAGCCGTCGCCGCATAACATGGCAGTGGTGCGGACGGGCGGAAGCGTTGCGCCATTTCTACGCGCTGTGCGCGCCCGCCGCACGCTTCTACGTTAGGCCTCATGAGTATCCGCTCGCTCCTGACCGGTCCGAAAGCCCGCACACGCATTGTGCTTGTAGGTGTCGGCGTCATTCTGCTTGTGCTGACCATCAATCAGGTCATGTGGCAACGATGGGGCTTTGCGGTAACACAAGGAACTCTTGGACTCAGTCTTTTGCTCGCAGGAGTCCTCTCATCAGATGCGACACTCATGAACAAGGCGATTACGGATCTTCTCAAGATCTCCTTGTGGAGTGTGTTGCTAATTGCAGGCGTCGTTGCAGCTGCAGTCACATCCGAGTTGATCGGCCTGTCGATACCCTACATTACTGCCCTCTGGCTGCTCGCGGTCGGCGCTCGCTTCGCCCAAAGGCGCATGTCCGTCATAGCCATCTCGGTTATTGCCAGCCTTCTCTTTTTGCTCCAATGCGGCATATTTGCCGTTGGCATCCTTCTGAGCCCATACCACTTTGAGCATCGAACTCAGTTTCAACTTCTACTTGCCGTCGTAATAATCACGGGTGTGGCTCTTGTTTTTTGGTTCGTATATGCCAAACGACCTCACACCAGGGCGTCGGCCTAACCATGCGGTCGATCCCGTTCCGCGCGTGAAGCACCGCAACGTTGATCACCTGTCTGTAGTCGCGCGCCGGTAACCTCCACGTTCGGCCTCTTGTAACCCGTAACGCGATAGGTTACACTCGCCCTTGTGATCCGTCGAATTCGGCACAAAGGACTGCAGCGATTCTTTGAGACGGGCAGCAAGTCCGGAATTCAGGCGCAACATGCCGATCGCCTCAGGCTGATTCTCGCTCAGTTGAGCGCAGCAACGAAACCAGAGGACATGGCGCTGCCTGGACTGGTACTGCATCCCCTCAAAGGCGATCGTAAGGGCGTGTGGTCGGTTCGGGTGAGCGGAAACTGGCGCATCACCTTTATCTTTTCGGGAGCCGATGCCGATTTGGTCGATTACGAGGACTACCACTGAAAGGAAGCGCCATGCGTATGCACAATCCACCGCACCCCGGCGAGATCATCAAGTCGCTTTGCCTGGAGCCGCTTGGTGTAACGGTTACTGAAGCTGCGAAGGCCCTGGGTGTCAGCCGCAAGACTCTTTCGGCGATTCTGAATGGCCGCGCGGGCGTAAGCCCCGAAATGGCGGTACGCCTGTCGATCGCGTTTGGGACCTCTGCGGAGAGCTGGCTGAATCAGCAAACGCAGTACGACCTTTGGCACGCAGAACAGCGGCGCAAGCAGTTGCGCGTGGTGAAATTGGCGGCGTAGCAAGATGCCGAACCATCCGCTCAACGCCGACGCGCCGCAAGTGCGGCGGCGCGCGGGTTAGCGGCTCGTTATGCCGCAAGTGCAACCGAATCGCGCCACATAGGCGGAGTTGTTGATACGCTCGGCCTATGAAGGTCAGCGAGATCCTGCGAATGCTTCACGAAGATGGGTGGTTTTTGGTCGCCACACGCGGTAGCCATCGCCAGTTCAAGCACGCCGCGAAGTCTAGCCGTGTCACAGTGCCTGGAAAACCGAGTGATGACTTGGCACCCGGCACCCTAAACAGTATCCTGAAGCAGTCTGGCCTGAAGAAGTGAGGTTCAAATGCGATACGCTATCGTAATCGAGAAGGCCGAGAACAACTTTTCGGCCTACGTCCCGGATCTGCCCGGGTGTGTCGCGACGGGAACCACTGTCGCCGAGGTGGAATCGGAAATTCGTGAAGCTATCGAATTTCACCTGGAGGGTATGCGTGAGGACGGCATCCCGATCCCTCCACCGGCCAGTCGCGTCGAGTACATCGACATTGCCGCATAACCTGCTGCTGCACCCGACTCGCGCCTGCGGCGCTCGCGGGTGAGCGCCACGTTATGTGTCGCCATGACCCACATGCACGGCGAGGCTGGATTGTGGCAAGCTACGCGCGTTGCCTTTTGTTGGAGGCCCTATGTCGTCAACACTTGATGCCCTGGAAGCAGAGGTTCTGAAGCTCCCCGCCGCGGAGCGCTCGCACCTGCTTGACCGTCTGCTCGCCAGCCTTGAGGTGGACGCAGAGATTCAAGAAGCGTGGGCTCTGGAAGCAGAGCGTCGCGACACGGAAGTGGAGGAAGGCAAGGTCAAGCTCGTGCCTGGGGAGGAAGCCATCGCTCGGCTGCGCGCAGAGCTTCGGTGATGTACTCGTTCCATCCGGAGGCCGAGAGGGAAATGACGGAAGCCTTCGCGTTCTACCGGGAACGAGGTAGCCCGAGCGTTCCTCGATGAACTTCGGAGGGTTGCAAACCTGCTCGCCGCCAATCCGGGTTTCGGTACTCCAGGTGGCGGTGGGCGGCGGAGCTACCCATTGAGACGCTTCCCATACTCATTGATCTATCGGCCCACCGAGAAGGGCGTCCGCGTTCTGGTTGTGGGTCATCAGCACCGTAAGCCCGGCTACTGGCGCGGCCGAGGGTAGATCCGCAGTGCGGGCCGAGTCGACACATAACTTGCTGCTGCACCCGACTCGCGCCTGCGGCGCTCGCGGGTGAGCGCTACGTTGGGCCTCAAACGCATGAAGCGGTGGTCCATGTCAGCTGCTGTTGTAATCTCGCGCCCCACTTTGCTCTTTCTACTGGCAGCGCTCATTGTGACCACCGGTGCATCTGCACAGTCCGCCAAAGAACAGGTGTTCGCTGTAGAGCGCGCCTTCGCCAGAACCATGGCTGAGCGCAACTTTGACGCCTTCAAAACCTTTCTATCCGAGGAGGCCATCTTCTTTACTGGCCCCACTCCCTTGCGGGGGAAGAAGCAGGTCGCAGAGGGCTGGGCGCGTTTTTTCGCTGAAACTAGTGCACCGTTTTCTTGGGAGCCCGATGCAGTGGAAGTCCTAGAGTCTGGTACGTTGGCGCTGAGTACCGGTCCGGTTCGAGACCGGTCAGGGAAAGTAGTGGCGCGGTTCAACTCAATTTGGCGGTTGGAGGCTCCAAATGTCTGGCGCGTCGTGTTCGACAAAGGCAGCCCATACGGGCTTGACGCGAAGTGAGGCCCAACCCTTCGTTCCACCTGACGAACTCCGGCTGGCTGCACCAGCCTCCGTCCGCAGGTGAACTCCAACGTTGGGCCTCACAAACCGCTGCTCGTATTTACTTTTCCAGGAACCGCGAAAGTGTCAGAGTTTGCAGCTGTGTTCGCTGAGCTAAGAGCAGTCTTGCTTCCCTACTCCGCGAGGTTGGAGGTCGCGATGGATAGCGACAGTGAACTGTATGTGAATACTCGGCACATTCAAAAGAACAAAAGACCGTTGTTCTTTGGTGCCGTTGCGCTCAAGAAGAACTATGTGAGTTTTCATCTCATGCCCATTTACGTTCAGCCACAGCTTCTGGAAAGCATCTCGCCGGAGCTAAAGGCTCGCATGCAAGGTAAGTCCTGTTTCCACTTCACCAGGGTCAACAAGCCATTGTTTAGCGAGCTTGCCGCTCTTACCAAAAACGGATTCGCCAGCTACAAGGAGCAAGGATTTGTCTAGCCAGCGCGAACTCCTCATGCAACTTCACAAGTGCGGCCCAACCCATCCGTCAACCGGACCTGCGCAAAAAGCCGCGCGGGCCGGTTACGTCAGACGTTGAGGCTGTAGAAAAACCCTCTTTTCGCGCAGCCGTCCGCTCCCGCATGCGCCCGCATGCGGCACTCGGCAACCGAATTCAGGAATTTCACGCCGCGCAGAATTCCGTGCTGGCCTTCGAGGCGTATCGGACGGTTTTCCCCCGTCTATCCCGCCTCACTGCGCATAACCGTAGTGCGCGAGTTTCTCGATGTTGTGCACCAGGCAGTACATCTTCCACTGCGTATCGACCTTGCGCCGCCCGCGCAGCGTGAAGCGATCGAGTCGCTTGTTGTGGCGAATGTTGCCGAACACGGGTTCCACGACGGCAAGCCGATCGCCGTAGCGAGCGCGGCCTGCTTCGCTGTCGATACGCCGCTTCATCCGATCGCTGTGGGTCTCGGCGCGGTGATTTCTGCCGGTGAAGAACACCACCTGGCGCACGGGTGTTCGTTCCGGATGACGCAGGCATTGTTCCCGGATCGGGCAGGGCCCGCACACGCGCTTCGCGCCGGTGAACTTCACCGCCCCTCTGCCCTGGATCACGATCGCGCGGCCGTTCTGGTAGAGAAACTCCCCCGCCGGGCAGATGCAGACCTGGGATTCTTCGTCGTGGTGGAAATCCCTGGGCGTGAAGAGTCGCGCCTTCTTCTCACCGGCCGATTTGTCCCACAGCGGATCGGGCTTTGCCTTATGCCTTGCCTGCTCGGCAAAGCGCGGGTCGCGCCCACGCATGCCGTTGTCGGCGATGAGCGCATCGATTCTGCGCTCGGCGAGCTTCTTCAGGTTCTCCTCCGAGTGATAGCCCGCATCGGCGCAGACCACCGACTCGTTCTCGATCAGATCCCGGAAGCCTTCCACCACCGGAATCAATACATCCTGCTCCGAGCCGCTGCCGTGGGCCTGCGCCTCGACGATGATCTGGCAGTGCCCATCAACCGCGGCCACCCCGGTGTAGCCCTGGATCACGCCCTTGCCGGTGGCCATCTTCGCGCTCTCATTGTCGGTGCGGTTGCTTTTGCGCACCGAGCCCTTCGAGCCGCGCCGATCCTCCGGGTTGTCTTTCAACCAGCGCCGCAGCTGCGCGGCCTCCTTCGCAAAGCGCTCGATGCGCTTGGCTTCCTTCTGCCCGAGGCTCGGCTCGACGGGCTGGTCGTCGGCTTCGCGGTGGCGCTCGAGCATCTTCTTTACCTCCGCTTCGAGCTTCGCCGCCTGACGATGGAACTCGGCTCGCGTGCCACTCTTCCTCTTTGAGGCGTTGCCCGGCAGCTTCACCCCGTCGATCGCGAACATCTCGCGCCCGATCAGGCCCTGCGCATCGCACAGGAACAGCACCTGGGTGAACACGTCCGCGATCTCGGCACCCAAAGACCGGATGAAACCGGCGATGGTGGTGAAGTGCGGGGCGCAGTCCCCCGAAAGTACGATGAACGTCACGTTCTCCCGGCAGGCACGCTCGATCGGGCGGCTACCGACAATCCCGCGCGAGTACGCGAAGAGGATCACCTTAAGCAGCATCGCCGGGGAATAGGCCGGAGCACCGGTCTCGTCGTTACGGATTCGTTCATCCAGAGCCGAGAGATCCAGCTCCTCATCGATCACGTAGTCGAGCGCGTGCTCGAAGCTGCCGGGCAGCAATTGCCGCGAAAAGTCCACCGGAAGAAACTTGGCACCGGTCTCCATCTTCTTGTAGCGCGCCATTTACGCGTCTTCTCCAGAGAAATCCGATGCGTCGATATTGCAGCACGCTCTGGACAGGCGCAATATCGCGGGATGGTTTTTCTACATCTTCGTTATGCCGCAGTGGCCGACGCTGCTTGACATGCCAT
>JAOUFA010000247.1 GCA_029858545.1 Betaproteobacteria bacterium | reverse complement strand
CACGACGACATAGCGGGCGCGCAACTCCTTGATCCGCGCCAGCCACATCCTGCCTTCGGACGCGTCGATCAGGTCGGTGAGCGTTTCGAGGGCATCGTCGATCGCCTTTCGGTTGCCCTCCAACTGTTTGTGGAGATCGTTCAACAGCGCCTTGTGTTCCTTGAGCGTGAGCGATTCCATGAGCGCAGCCTAGAACTTGACGAATTCGGTGGTTTGCGGCGCGCGCGGTGCGTCGCGCGACGGCGTCTTGGGGGCGGCGGCGTGCGCGAGAGAATGCGGCGCTTCTTTCGCACCCGATGCGGGAGCGGCGGCGCGCCTTGCCACGACACGCCCGATTTGGCCGTCGCTGGCGACCTTGAAGAACCCGACCAGCTGCTGGAGGTTCTCCGCCTGGCTGCTCATCTCCTCGGCGGTGGCCGCCAGCTCCTCGGAAGAGGAGGCATTTTGCTGCGTGATCTGGTTCAGCTGCACCATCGAGGTGTTGATCTGGCCGACGCTGGAGGACTGCTCCTCGGAAGCCGCCGAGATCTCCTGCACCAGGTCGGAGGTCTTCTTGATCGCCGGCACGATTTCGCCAAGGAATCTCCCGGCCTTCTCGGCCACCGCCACGGAACTGCCCGCCATCTCGCCGATCTCCTGCGCCGCGACCTGGCTGCGTTCGGCGAGCTTTCTCACCTCTCCCGCCACCACCGCGAAGCCCTTGCCGTGCTCGCCCGCGCGCGCCGCCTCGATCGCGGCGTTCAACGCGAGCAGGTTGGTCTGGTAGGCGATGTCGTCGATGATGTCGATGCGCTTGGCGATCTGCTTCATCGCCTCGACCGTTTGCTCGACCGCGGAGCCGCCTTCGCTCGCCTGCCTGGAGGTCTGCACCGCCATGCCGTCGGTGACCTTGGCATTCTCGCCGTTCTGCGTGATCGAGGCGGTCATCTGCTCGATGGATGCGCTCGTTTCCTCGACGCTCGCGGCCTGCTCGCTGGAGGCCTGGCTCATCGACTGCGCGGTGGCGCTCACTTCTTCCGCCGCGGAGGTCAGCGCATCGGCGGCGCCGCGCACCTCCGAGACGGTCTGCGTCAGCCTCTCCACCATGCCGCGCATCGCGTAGAGCAGGCTTGAGCGGTCGTTGTCCCGCATGTTGATCCTGATGTTGAGGTTTCCGTCGGCCACCTGGCGCACGATCTCGGCCGCGTACTCGGGCTCGCCGCCCAGTTGCCGGGCGAGGCCGCGCACGAGCAGCGACGACAGGAGCGCGCCGATGAGAAGTGCCGAGATACCGAGTCCCAGCACAAAGCGGATGACGTCGGTTTCGTGCTGCTCGACCGTGTGCAGCGATTCGTCGGTGAATTTCTCGATCGACTTGAGGAGCACCTCGATTCCGGTGACCACCTGCATCTCCTCGTTCTCGAGCGCGAGCAGGGCCTTCTCCGCCTCGGCGATGCTGTGACCGTCCTTCACCATCCGGAAGAAGGCCGCGGCATGCGTGTCGACGTCGTGCAACTCCTTCTCGACCGTCCGCAGGCCCGCCCCGATCTGCTCGAATTCGCGTCTCGACTGCGCATTCTTCGCATGCTTGATTCCGTCCTGCGTCAGCGTGTGGAGCTCGGCCACCAGCTTCCGCGCATCCTTCTCGATCTGGCCGTGGCGCTCGCTCGCGGTTTCGAGAAGCTTGACTCCGTCGCCGCGAAGTCCGCCGGCGCGCGCCGCCTTCTCGACGTTCACGCGCGCCCGCTGACCGAGTATTTCAAGCTGTCCGAGCTTTTCGATCAGGGGGATATCCTCCTTCGCGATCTCCTCGACCTCGTCGGCGACGGACTTCAGGCCGATGATCGAATAGCTGCCGACGGCGATCAGGAACGCGAGCAGAATCGCGCTCGTTCCGCCCACCCTCATTCCCACAGTCAACGATTTGCTGCTCATGCTGCCTCCTGTCGAGTAGACTCTGAAACCGATCGCGGTGGTCACCGCGGGCCGGACCGCTTTTCGGTCGAAAGGCGGCCCGTGCCCCCGTTCCTAGGAAATCTTTTCCACCTTGCCGTCGAGCGCCATCAGGAGCAGCTCGACTTCCAGCTTGGGATGCTTCTTCTTGATCTCCCCGGAGAGCTTCTTCAGTTGCGCGGCGTGCGCGGCGGTTTCCTTCTTCGCGTCCTTGGCGAAGTCCTCGCCGAGAAACACCTTGTAGGCGCCGCAGTCGCGGTGATCCATCACGATCACCCTGCGGATGTGGTGCAGCTGGATCGAGATGTCCACGTGCGACCAGAAGGTCTCGCGCCACGCGGGGTACTTGTCGGTGAGCGCGCCGAGCGAGGCGCCGGCGAGCACGATGTGGTCGTACTTGTCGCGCAAGCCCCGGCCCGACATGTAGCGCTCGATGTCGTCCATCAGGCGGAAGTCCATGCAGGAGAGCAGCAGCGCGTCGGTCGCGCCCGCGGCACGCGCGACGGATGCCGGCAGCAGTGCGCCGAGCAGGCTCGCGCCCGCGCCGAGCGTCGCGAGTTTGACGAAGTCGCGCCGGCCGGCGGCCGTGCCCATGGCGGCATGGTCGGGGTGCTGGGCGACACTGATTGCATTCTCCTGGGTCGGCTTGCTGGACATCTCGAATCTCCTGTCTCGTTCATTGATTGGTTGATCGACCCGCGCGAAGAGTCGCCCTGATCGCTTTATGGACTGCCTCGTCACGCAGGTGTTCACCCTAGTGACTTCATGTAAGCTATCCACGCATACGCGTGTCAGACGGGTAACAATGCGTAACAACGTGTAACGATCGTGACCTAGTGCTTACACCCAACGCCGCTCTCCCCCATTTGCTCGCAGTCGATGACGATTCCGACGTCACCGAGCTGATCGCCAGCTACTTCGGCGCGCACGGCTTCCGCGTCAGCGCGGCGCATAGCGCGGAGCAGATGCGCGCGCTGCTCGCGCGCGACAAGGTCGATCTGGTGCTCTTGGACCTGGGTTTGCCCGATGCCGACGGCGTCGCGCTTGCGCGCAATCTGCGCGAGCACTGGCAGGGCGCGGTGATCATCGTCTCGGGACGCGGCGAAACGGTGGATCGCATCGTCGGCCTGGAGGTCGGTGCCGACGACTATGTGAGCAAACCTTTCGACCTGCGCGAACTTCTCGCGCGCGCGAAGAGCGTGCTCAGGCGCGCCGGGGAGGCGACCGTGACGAACCCGCGCTCGGTACTCGTGTTCGACGGCTGGTGCCTCGACGCGCAGGCGCGCATCCTGACAAATCCCTCCGGCGCGGAGGTCGCGCTGACGACCGGCGAATTCGAACTCCTGAACGTGCTCGCACACAACCCGCAGCGCGTACTGACGCGCGACCAGATCATGGACCGGATCCACTACCGCGCAAGCGGCCCCTATGACCGCGCGATCGACGTGCAGATCGGCCGTCTGCGGCGCAAGATCGAAGGCAATGTGAAGGAGCCCCGACTCATCAAGTCGGTACGCGGCGCGGGCTACCTGTTCGCCTGCGACGTGAAGAGGGAATCGCGTTGACCGATAGGGGCTCGCGGCCGATCGGCGAACTCGATACTTTCGGGACCTTCCGCAAGCTGTTCGAGATCGCCCCCGAGATCATGCTGGTGGTCGACGCAGACGGGCGCATCGTGCTCGCCAATCCGAACATTGAACTACTCATCGGCTTCGGCGCCGACGAACTGGCCGGGCGGTCGGTCGATGGGCTGCTGCCCGAACGTCTGCGCGCGGCGCACGCCAGGCATCGGCAAGTCTTCACCGCCGATCCGCAAACGCGCTCGATGGGCGTCAACAGGAATCTCCTCGCCCGACGCAAGGACGGCAGCGAGTTCCCGGTCGAGGTCGCGCTCGCGCCGATGACGGTCGGCGCCGAGTCGTTCGTGGTCGCTTCGATGCGTGACGTGACGGAGTCGCGCCGGGCGCGCGAAGTGACGCGGCTGCGCGCACGCTACAGCGCGTACCTGGCGCAATTGACCCAGGTGGCGCTGGCAGCGCGCTCCCTGGACCAGTTGCTGGTCGCGATGCCGGCCTTGCTCGCCGAGGCGCTCGAGATCGAGGTGGTAACGGTCTATCTGTTCGACACGACGCGCACCCGCCTGCTTTGCAAGGGCGCGCACGGTCTGACCGAGACACAGATCGAGGCGATACACGAAACGTCCGATCCGTCCTCGCAGCCGGGTTATGTGCTCGCGAGCGGCGAGGTGCTGGTGATCGATGATGTCGCCCTGGAAACCCGGGTCCGGGTCAACCCGGTAATTGTCGAACTGGGCATAAGGAGCGCGGTCAGCGTGCCGTTATTCGACGAAGGCCGTCCCAGCGGCAGCCTCTCCGCGCGCGCGGCGCAGCCGCGGCGTTTCGCGGACGACGAGATCAATTTCATGAAGGCGGCGGGCAATGTCGTCTCCGGAACCATTCATCGCCTGCACGCCGAGGAACGGCTCGCGCACGCGCAGCGGCTCGAGACGGTCGGCCAGTTGAGCAGCGGAATCGCGCACGATTTCAATAACCTGATTACGGTCATCTCCGGCAATCTGCAATTGATCCAGGAAGCGGCGCGCGAGGTGCCGCGACTGGCCAAGCCGGTGGCGGCGGCGCTCCGTGCAACCGGACACGGCGCGTCGCTCGCGAACAAGCTGCTCGCATTCACGCGCCAACAGGTATTGAAGCCGCGCGCGGTCGATCTGGCGCACTACCTGCCGAACCTGGTGGATATGCTCGCGCATACCCTGGGCAACCGAATCGAGATACGGGTCACGGTCGAGCCGGCGCTCGCGCCCTGCCTGGTCGACCCGGGCATGCTCGATAACGCACTGCTCAACCTGGCGATCAATGCCCGCGATGCGATGCCGCAGGGCGGTCGTCTCGCGTTCGAAGCAAGCGAGGTCAGCCACCGCGGCGAGTTCGGCGCGCCGCGTGAACGGTACATTAGGATCAGTGTCACCGATACCGGAGTCGGCATGAAGCCGGAAGTCAAGGCGCGCGCGCTCGAACCCTTCTTCACCACCAAGGAGACCGGCAAGGGCAGCGGCCTCGGACTCAGCACGGTATTCGGATTCGTCAGACAGTCCGGCGGACAGATCGCCATTCACAGCGAGCCCGGCAATGGCACGGTGGTCCGGCTCTACCTGCCGCCGTGCGTATCCGCCGGCATGAATGACGCGCCCTTGTCGGAGACGCCCGCGCCGCCGAACTCAGGCCGCCAGGGCTGACGCGGCGGGGTCATCACCTCGGACTATCCACCGAGAACATGCTCCACGGATAGGTGATGAAGATCTGGCTCTTGCTGCCTTCGCTGCCGTGCGCCACGTCGAAGCGGACCACCACTCCCGACAGCACCAGGCGCAAGCCGACCCCGTAGCTGGTGCGCCCGTCCTTGAACAAATCGCTGAATTGATCGGCGACCATGCCGCGTTCCCAGAATGCGGAGAGCTGGATGCCGGTACGGATCCCTTTGGCGACGTAGATGTTGAACGGCGTTCGTTCGTCGGTCAGGTTCCAGCGGTACTCCGCGCCGTAGAAGAGCGCCTGCCCCGCATAGAACCGCCAGTTGTCGTAGGAGCGCAGGCGCTGGGTGCCGCCCAGACCGGTGGCGGTGCCGTAGCGATTGTCGCCCTGCATGCCGGAGATCCCGGCGGCCTCGGCCGACAGGCAGGCCGTGCGGTCCGGGCCGGCGGGATATTGATTGCAGTCCAGGCCGTAGCGCTGCTGCAGCAGCGCATAGTCGGTTAGACCCTCGTGGGTGACATGGGCGCGCGAGTGAAAGACGTTGAGCGCGAGCGTGTCCCACCGGCGCGCCGGAATGTAGGCGGTGAGGTTGTAGTCGTTGACGAAATAGCGGCTCGAGTCCGGGCCGC
>JAOUFA010000246.1 GCA_029858545.1 Betaproteobacteria bacterium | reverse complement strand
ATCGTGCGCAAGCTGCGCAACGCCTGGCGGGCGAGCCTCAATCCGGAGGCGATGCCGCGGCTTCGCATCAACCGTCTGTATGCCGAACTCGGGCCGCGCTCGCGCGGCACGCTGGGCGGCAAGATCCAGGAGGCGCGCTGGCTGATCAAGAACATACAACAGCGCTTCGAGACTATCCTGCGCGTGTCACAGGCGATCGTCGAGCGCCAGCGCCAGTTCCTCGATCACGGCGAGGTGGCGATGCGCCCGCTCGTGCTGCGCGAGATTGCCGATACCCTCGGCCTTCACGAGAGTACCGTTTCACGCGTGACGACGCAGAAATACATGGCCACTCCGCGCGGCACTTTCGAGCTGAAGTACTTCTTCGGCAGCCATGTGGCGACCGACACCGGGGGGGCGGCTTCGTCAACCGCGATTCGCGCCCTGATCAGGCAACTGGTTGCCTCCGAGGACGCGCGTTTGCCTCTGTCGGATGCGCGCATCTCGCAAATTCTCGGGCAACAGGGTATCGTAGTGGCACGGCGCACCGTGGCGAAGTACCGAGAATTGTTACAAATCCCGCCTGTCAACCAGAGGAAAAGCCTGTGACCGGGGCGCTTGCGCCCTGCCGGCGATTTCCACATTCATAACGGCGCAATTTATCCACAGGAGAACCTGATGAATCTCAACGTGAGCGGCCATCATCTTGAAGTCACGCCCGCCATTCGCGGCTACGTCAAGACCAAGATCGAGCGTGTCACCCGCCATTTTGATCACGTGATCGATGCGCACGTGATTCTGTCGGTGAACAAGCTCAGGCAAAAGGCCGAGGTGACGCTTCACGTGCGAGGCAAGGACCTGTATTGCGAGAGCGAGGAGGATGATCTGTACGCTGCAATCGACCTGATGGCCGACAAGCTGGACCGGCAGGTGCTGAAATACAAGGACCGGGCCAATGAAAAGCCGCACGAGGCGCTGAAGCGCCAGGCATAGCGAGGCATCGTCGCATTCCCGTCCGACGGCTCGCCGGGCGGGGATCCGCCGGACCTGACGGATTATTGCACTTGAGGCGTGACCCATGTCCTTCGGCTATAATCCGCGCCCACTTGAGCCCGACCAATCCGGGTACGCTTTTGCGCCATCTTCTCTTGTGCCGCGTCCCACGCGCCCCTGGGGGCCACGAATCATGAGTCTAGTCGCCAAGCTGCTGCCTCCTGCGAATGTACTGCCCGACCTCGCCGCTTCCAGCAAGAAGCGATTGTTCGAGCAGGCGGGCCTGTTGTTCGAGAATAACCACCACATCGCACGCAGCCTGGTGTTCGACAGCCTCTTTGTACGCGAACGACTTGGCTCGACCGGTCTGGGCCAGGGCGTCGCGATTCCACACGGCCGCATCAAGGGACTGAAGGACGCACTGGGCGCATTCATACGGCTCGCGCAACCGGTGGCCTTCGATGCGCCCGACGGCAAGCCGGTGAATCTGGTCTTTGTGCTGCTCGTGCCCGAGCAGGCGACCGAAAAGCACCTCCAGATACTCTCGGAACTCGCGCAGATGTTCAGCGACGTCGCTTTGCGCGAGGCTCTCGCGCGTGCGCCGGATGCGAGCAGTCTGCACCAGTTGATCGTCGCTTGGCAGCCCGATGCTTCAGGTCAACGTCGCGCAGCTGCATGACGACAATCGCCAGGCGCTTTCGCTCGCCTGGATAGCCGGGCGCGAAGCGGGCGCGGCGGTACGCCGCGAAGCTGCCGTTTCGGCGGCACTGATCGGCCACCTCAATCTTACCCACCCCAACAGTATCCAGGTGCTCGGCAACTACGAGGCATCGATGCTCGCCGGCGCCGAGCGGGCGCAATTTTCGCAAAGACTTTTCGCCGCCGGTCCGGCGGCGGTGATCGTCGCCGACGGGATCGGGGCGACCCCCGAATTGGTCGATGAGGCAAACCGCAGCCATATCCCGCTGCTCACCTCGCCGATGCCCGCCGCCCGGGTGATCGAGAAGCTTTCGCGCTATCTCGGCAAGGCGCTTGCCGAAACCGCCGAACGGCACGGCGTGTTCATGGACGTGCTCGGTCTGGGCGTGCTGATCATCGGCGAATCGGGGGTGGGCAAGAGTGAACTCGCCCTGGAACTCGTCAGTCGCGGGCACGGTCTGGTCGCCGACGACGTGGTGGAGATCTCGCGCATCGCAGCCAACGCGGTCGAGGGACGTTGCCCGCCGATGCTGAAGGATTTCCTCGAGGTACGCGGTCTCGGGCTGCTCAACATACGCACCATCTTTGGCGAGACAGCGGTGCGGCCGAAGATGAAACTCAAGTTGATCGCGCATCTGGCGAGACCGCCCAAGGGTGAACAGGAGGCGGTCGAACGCCTGCCGCTCTCCGAGTTGTCGGAGGAGATTCTGGGCGTGACCGTACGCAAGGTAGTGATTCCGGTCGCCGCCGGACGCAATCTCGCGGTGCTGCTCGAAGCCGCGGTGCGCAATTACATCCTGCAGCTGCGCGGCATCGATTCGACCGCCGAATTTCTCGAGCGTCAGAAAAAGGCCATGGAGGGCGGTGCCGGGTAACCGGTCGCGCGCGATGAAGATCGTCCTCGTCAGCGGGCTGTCGGGTTCGGGCAAGACCGTCGCGCTCAACTCGCTCGAGGACAATGGGTATTACTGCGTCGACAACCTACCGGCGATGCTGGTTCTCGAGGTGGTGAATCTTCTCGCTGACGCGGGACATGAACGGGTCGCCTTGAGTGTCGATGCGCGCAGCGCGTCGTTGCACGCATTGCCCGAGAGCGTCGCGCGTCTGCGCGCGCGCGGTGACGATTGCCGGGTGCTTTATCTCGAGGCCGGAACGCAGGCGCTGTTGCGCCGCTTCCAGGAAACGCGTCGGCGGCACCCGCTCACGAGCGGCGAATTCACCCTTGCCGAGGCGATCGAGCACGAACGCGAATTGCTCGCCGGGGTAGCCGAAATCGGCGATCGCATCGACACCAGCGACTTGCAGGCGAAAGTGCTGCGTACCTGGATAGATGAATTGCTCGGCGCTCCCGGCTCGCCGCTTACCTTGCTGTTCGAATCTTTCGCTTTCCGCAGCGGAATTCCTCTTGACGCCGACTGGGTGATTGATGCGCGCATGCTCGCCAACCCCTACTATGAGCCCGCGCTGCGCGCGCTTACGGGGCGCGATGCGCCGGTTACGGAGTTTCTCGACGGCCAGGAGTCTGCGCAGCGTCTGCTTGGCGACATACGAAGCTTTCTTGCCCGGTGGCTGCCCGACATTGCAAGCGGCAATCGCAGCTACCTTACGGTCGCGATAGGCTGCACCGGCGGCCGCCACCGGTCGGTCTACCTTGCCGAGCGCCTGGCGGCGGGTTTCCGCAGCGACTGGCGGGTACTGGTGCGCCATCGCGCCCTCGCGGCGGAGGCCGCCGCGCCCTGACTCAGAGCGCGGACAGTTCGGCGAGCAGCCGGTGAACCGGCGCCGGGGCGGCGACCGCGGTGGCCCGGCCGAGTTCCACCCAGCGCAGTCCTGAGGACCGGGCGCGTGGTTCGATCGAGCTTACGATGCATAGCAGAGGCACTGCGCGCAGGCGGAAATGCGTGAAACTGTGCTCGATCGGCGCGAGCGGGCGCGTCGAGCGCAGTTCGCAACCGAAGTCGTTTCGGCAGCGCGCGCGCAGCACGTCGCGCTCTATTTCAGGGAAGGTCCACAGCCCGCCCCACAATCCCTGTGGCGGGCGCCGTTGCAGAAGGACCCGGCCCGCGTCACGCAACACGAGCCAGGTTGCCTCGCGTAGCGGATGGATCTTGCGCGGCCGCCGCGTCGGCAATTCGTCGACGCGCTTCGTGCGCTTCGCTTCGCATCGTCCCGCGTACGGGCAGCGTTCGCAGTGCGGGCGCGTGCGTGTGCACAATGTGGCGCCCAGATCCATGAGTCCCTGCGTATAGCCGCGTACTGCGCGTCGGGGCAGAAGTTCCTGGGCGAGCGCCCACAGACGCGTCTCGACCGCGCGCTCGCCGGGAAAACCCTCGATGCCGAAGCAGCGCGCCAGTACGCGCTTCACGTTGCCATCGAGTATCGCGGCACGCTCGTTCCAGGCAAATACGGCGATTGCCGCGGCGGTGGAGCGCCCGATACCCGGCAATTCGGACAGCGCATTCGCACGGCGCGGAAACCCGGCGTCGGGTCGCGCGGCGATCGCGCGCGCCGCCGCATGCAGATTGCGGCCGCGTGCGTAGTAGCCGAGCCCGGCCCATAGCTCCAGTACTTCCTCCTCGCGCGCCGCGGCAAGGCTGCGCACATCCGGAAAGCGCGCCATGAAACGTGCGTAGTAGGGAATTACCGTGGCGACCTGGGTCTGCTGCAGCATGATCTCGGACACCCAGATACGGTAGGGGTCGCGCGTTGCCTGCCAGGGCAGATCGTGGCGGCCATGGTGGCGCTGCCAGGCAACGAGCGTCTTCGCGAAATCCTCGGCAGGCTTGGGCATGCGCCGATTGTAGCGGCTCGCCGGCGCCGAGCTGCGGTACCATGCTCGTCCCCGCCGCATCCGGCGATGCAATGCGGGCAACATGCGGAGAATTGGAGACGATGAGTACTCCCGTTGAGGCGATTCGCCGACACCACGTTCAGCTGCGCGAGATCCGCCACGATCTGCACGCCCACCCGGAGCTCGGTTTCGAGGAGGTTCGCACCTCTGGGCTCGTCGTCGAAAGACTCACCGCGCTGGGAATCGAGGTGCATAGTGGCCTTGCCCGAACCGGCGTCGTCGGCGTGCTGCGCGGGCGCAGGATTGCGAGCGGCCGCGCTATCGGACTGCGCGCAGACATGGACTGTCTGCCGCTTACCGAAGCCGGCAATCTGCCGTACCGGTCCCGACACGAGGGGCGCATGCATGCCTGCGGCCATGATGGGCATACCACGATGCTGCTCGGCTGTGCGCGCTATCTCGCCGAGACACGCCGCTTCGATGGTACCGTGTACCTGATCTTCCAGCCCGCCGAGGAGGGCGGTGGCGGCGGTCGGGTGATGGTCGAAGAGGGATTGTTTGGACGCTTTCCCGCTGACGAGGTCTATGCGCTGCACAACTGGCCGAGCCTGCCACCGGGAAAGATCGCAGTGCGCGCGGGGCCGGTGATGGCCGCCACCGACGAGATCCGGCTCACCGTGCTCGGGCGCGGCGGGCACGGGGCGATGCCGCACTTGATCGTCGATCCGGTGGTCGTATCGGCGCATATCGTCACCGCGCTGCAGACCATCGCGAGCCGCAACGTCGACCCCCTGGACTCGGTGGTGGTAAGCATCTGCTCGATGCAGACCAGCCAGGTGGGCGCATACAACGTGGTTCCCGATTCGGTGACGCTGATTGGAACGACACGCAGCTTTCGCCCCGAGACGCGCGCGCTCGCCGAACGGCGCGTGAGGGAAATCGCCACTTCGGTGGCGCAGGCCTTCGGCGCGCAGGTGGAGATCGATTACCGGCGCGGCTATCCCGCCACGGTCAACAGCGCGCGCGAAGCCGAATTCGCCGCGCGCGTCGGCGAGCGCATCTTCGGCGCGGAAAATGTCGTGCGCGACGCCGATCCGACCATGGGCGGCGAGGATTTCGCCTACCTGCTGCAGGAACGTCCGGGTGCCTACATCTGGCTCGGGCAGGGCGGTGGGCCGTCGGGCTGCTTCCTGCACAATCCCGGCTATGACTTCAATGATGAGGTCATTCCGCTGGGCGCGGGCTATCTGGCGGCGTTGGTCGAGGAGGCGCTGCCTCTGGGCGAGGATTGATCGGCGCCGCCGCTATCGCTTCAGCGTTTAGCGCAGTCTTTCGCGGGCCGTTGCGGCGCGTTGCCTGAGCGTCGAGATCTTCTCGGTGAC
>JAOUFA010000245.1 GCA_029858545.1 Betaproteobacteria bacterium | reverse complement strand
GTGAGGTTGGCCATGCGGTTGGAGAGCGCGAAAAAACCTGCGATCGCGCCGATGTCCCAGATATCCTCGTCGGAAAATCCCTGCGCGCGCAGCGCCGCGAAATCCGCGTCGTCGATCCTGCCCGAATCGAGCGCGACTTTCAGCGCAAAATCGAGCATCGCACGCTGGCGCGGCGTGATGTCGGCCTTGCGGTAGTTGACCGCGACCTGGTCGGCGACGAGCGGGTTCTTCGCCCGGATGCGCAGGATCGCGCCGTGCGCGACGACGCAGTACTGGCAGTCGTTCGCCCCCGAGGTCGCGACGACGATCATTTCCCGCTCGGCCTTCGTGAGGCCGCCGTCCTTTTCCATCAGCGCATCGTGGTAGGCGAAGAAGGCGCGCCACTCGGCCGGCCGGTGCGCGAGCGCGAGGAATACGTTGGGAACGAAGCCCGATTTTTCCTGCACCAGCAGGATGCGCGCGCGGATGTCCTCGGGCAGGTCCTCCAGGCGCGGAACGGGAAAACGGCTGATTGCTTTGTTGCTCATGGCGGGTCCACCGGAGAAAAGGAAACGCGATCGCCGTATTCTAGCCGTCGCCGTATCAGCCGGCGCGATGCGGCGCGAGCCACAACGGCGTGCGCGACTTGGGCAGTTTGTGGATGAAGTGATGGCGCGCGACGTGATAGCTCGTGTCGAAGCCGAAGAAGTTGCGCTTCATTCGTTCGAGCTCCTCGGCGCGGTAGGCGGCCAGAGGCTTGCGCGCCTCGTCTGCGGCGCGGCGCGCGCGTTTGGCTTCGATGAGCGCGGCGAAGTCGGAACGGCAAGCGAGTTCGGCGGCGATCTCCGATAGCTGCGCGCGAAACTCCGCCGCGTCGCCCGGCAGGGCCGCGTCGACGAGTCCGAGCGAGGCGGCCTGCGCGGCGCCGAGCGGCAGGCGTCGGTCGACGATTGCGCGCGCGCCGGCGGCGCCGACCCGCCGCGGCAGCAGGTAGGTCCAGTATTCCGAACCGTAGAGGTTGCCCATCGACTTGTAGTGCGGATTGAGCAGCACGCCGCGGCGCGCGAGCACCCGGTCGGCGGCGAGCGCGAGAAACACCCCGCCCGCGCCTGCGTTGCCCTGAAGCGCGGCGATCGTGAGCTGCCGCTCGCAGGACAGGATCTCCAGCACCAGGTCGTTCATCGCGTTGATGTTCGCCCAGGACTCGTCGGCGGGCGAGGCAGCGGCTTCGATGAGACCCAGGTGAATGCCGTTCGACCAGAAATCCGCTCCGCCCATCAGCGCGAGGACGCGGATCGGACGTTGCTTCGCATAGCGGATCGCCCGCGCGAGCCGTTCGCATTGGCGCGTACCCATCGCGCCGCTGTAGAACTCGAAGTCGAGCACGCCCACGCCGTTTGCCTCGCGGTAGCGCACGGCGCGATAGCCTTGCCCATCGTTCGGCGCAGGCGCGTACTCGGGCAGTGCATCGAAGCGCGCGCCCAGCAGATGCGCGGCGGGAAGCTTCAGCGCCTGCGCGTCGCCGGCGCCTTTCAGGTGCCCGATCCACACCGCACCGTCGACGGTCGCACGCAGCACGGCCTCTTCGCGGCGCCCGACGACTTCGCCCGGCGCGCCGCCTTGGCGCGTCTTCGCGCGGTGCGCGTCAAAGAGATGACAACGCAAGCCCAAGAGTTCATCGAGCGCACCGGGTACTCCATCGGCGGCGCGAATCTTGCGCAGTATCGTGGCGGTGTCGTCCGACTTCCAGTCGATGCGCCGCTCGCTCTGGCGCAGCGCGGGGCGTGACCGGCCGCGTCGGCCCGGCCCGGTGTCGTCGAGCGGCACGCCATGAAAAGCCGGGTCGCGCGCCTGTTCCACTGCCTCGAGCACGAGGCTTACGGCGGCCTCGGTCACTTCGTGGCGATACAGACTGGCCTTGCTCGCCATGCGCATCGGAAATTCGCGCCAACCCCAGATGTCGCCCGCGTCCATCTCGCCGTTCGCCTGGATCAGCGTCACCCCCCAATCGGTCTCGCCCTCCTGCACCGCCCAGTCGAGCGACGAGGGCCCGCGATCTCCACGGATGCCGGGATGCACCACCAGGCAGCGATGGCCGCGCCAGACCGATTCGGGAATCGCGCGCTTGAGAAACGGCGCGATCACCAGTTCGGGACGAAAAAGCTTGACCGCTTCCTCGGTCACTCGCGCGTGGATGTCGAATTCGACCGCGATCTCGTGCCCGAGCGCCGTCAGCTCGACATGCAGCCGCTGCGTCAGCGAGTTGAACGCGTGGGCTAGCAGGAGGATCCGCATCGCAGCCGCTCAGCAAATACGCGGCAACTGCTCTCCCGCGAGCCAGTCGACCACGCGCGCTCCGCCGAACGAGGTTTCCATCTGCACGAAGCGCTGGTGATCCTCGACCACCTCGCCGATCCACGCCGCGTCGCGACCGAGCGGATGCGCGCGCATCGCGGCAAGCAGCCGCGGCGCGTCGGCGGGAGCGCAGAACGCGACGAGTTTGCCTTCGTTCGCCACGTACAGCGGATCGAGACCGAGCAGCTCGCAGGCCGCGGCGACCTCGGGTTTCACCGGGATGCTGCGCTCGACGATGCGCATGCCGACGCGCGCCTGGCGGGCGATCTCGTTGAGCGTGGTCGCGAGGCCGCCGCGCGTCGGGTCGCGGAGCACATGGATGCCCGGAACCGCGGCGAGCATCGCCGCTACGAGGTCGTGCAGCGCCGCGCTGTCGGAGCGGATCGCGGTCTCGAATTCCAGGTTCTCGCGCAGCGACATGATCGCCACGCCGTGCTCGCCCAGCGCGCCCGAGACGAGGATCGCGTCGCCCGGGTGCGCGCGTTCGCCCGAGATCTCCACGCCCGGCGGCACCAGCCCCACGCCGGTGGTGGTGATGAACACGCCGTCGCCCTTGCCGCGCTCGACCACCTTGGTGTCGCCGGTGACGATGGCCACGCCGGCCTCGCGTGCGGCGCGTGCCATCGAGGCGACGATGCGTGCGAGCTCGGCGAGCGGCAGACCTTCCTCGAGTATGAAGCTCGCCGCCAGGTGCAGCGGCCGCGCGCCCGCCATCGCGACGTCGTTGATCGTGCCGTGCACCGACAGGCTGCCGATGTCGCCGCCGGGAAAGAAGAGCGGCGTCACCACGTGGCTGTCGGTCGCGAGCACCATGCGTCCGCCGGGAACGGCGAATGCCGCCTGGTCATCCATGCGGCGCAGCGATTCGTTGTCGAACGCGGCGACGAACAACTCTTCGACGAGCTGCGCCATCGCCCGCCCGCCCGCGCCGTGGCCCATGTCGATGCGACCGCGCTTCAGGTCGAGCGGCCGCGCGTACAGCCGTTCGCGCGACCCGCTCATGCCGCCTGCCTTGCGCCGTCGCGCCAGCGCCCGTAGCCGTAATGCGCCGCGCAGGCGCCTTCGCTTGACACCATGCACGAGCCGAGCGGCGACTCGGGCGTACAGGTGCTGGCGAACAGGCGGCACTCGGCCGGGCGCTTCGCGCCGCGCAGGATCGCGCCGCACTCGCACGCCGGGTTGTCGGCGACCGGTCGATAGACGATGCCGTAGCGCCGCTCGGCATCGAACCGGGCGTAGCGCTCGTTGATGCGCAGCGCGCTGTAGGGCACTTCGCCCAGACCGCGCCACTCGAAGCTGCGGCGCAACCCGAACACCTCGGCGATGCGCGCCTGCGCGGTCAGGTTGCCTTCGCGGCTCACCGCGCGCGTATATTCGTTCTCGACTTCGTGGCGGCCCGCGTTCACCTGCCGCACGAGCATCAGCACCGCCTGCAGCACATCGAGCGGCTCGAAGCCGGCAATTACCACCGGTTTGGCGTACTCCGCGGCGAAATACTCGTACGGCGCGCTGCCGATCACGCAGGATACATGCGCCGGCCCGACAAAACCGTCGAGCGGCACCGGGCCGATCTTGCGCAATTGCGGCGATTCCAGAATGTTCGCGATCGCCGCGGGCGTGAGCACGTGATTGCAGAACACCGAGAAATTGGCCAAGCCCAGGCGATCGGCCTGCTGTACGACGAGCGCGCTCATCGGCGTGGTGGTCTCGAAGCCGATCGCGAAGAACACGACTTCACGCTCCGGGTGGTCCGCCGCGATGCGCAGCGCATCGGCCGCGGAATAGACCATGCGCACGTCCGCGCCGGAGGACTTCGCCTTCATCAGGCTCGTGCCGCGGCTTGCCGGCACGCGCAGCGTGTCGGCGTAGGTACAGAGCGTGACGCCCCGCTCGAGCGCGAGTTCGATCGCGTTGTCGATGCGGCCGATCGGCAGCACGCATACCGGGCAGCCCGGGCCGTGCACCATCACGACGTTTCGCGGCAGCAGGTCGGTGAGTCCGTAGCGCGCGATCGCGTGCGTATGCCCGCCGCAGAACTCCATGAAGGCATAGCGTCGTGCGCGATCGGCCGCGTCGGCGATTTTCGCCGCGAGAACGCGCGCAATGTCGCCGTCGCGAAACTCGTCGACGTACTTCACCTCGCCTCCTGCGCGTCGGGCAGGTCGGCGAAGCGTGCCAGCGTGCGTTCGGCTTCGCGCGGATCGAGGCGCGAAATCGCATAGCCGACGTGCACGATCACGTAGTCGCCTTCGGCCGCCTCGGGCACGAGCGCGAGCGACACGGTCTTGCGCACGCCGCCGGCGTCGATCACGGCGTCGTCGCCGGCGAGGCGATTCACGATGCGCGCGGGGATCGCGAGACACATGGTTCAGTCCCCGGCCAGCGCGCGGGCCACCGCGGCCTGGCCGAGCGCGAGACCGCCGTCGTTGGGCGGCGCCGCGCGCGCCTCGAATACTTCGAGCCCGCGCGCCTCGAGACGGCTGCGCAGGTCGGCGCTAAGCAGCCGGTTCATGAAGCAGCCGCCGCCCAGTGCAATCCGGCCGATGTCGTGCTCGCGCGCCGCGCGCACCGTCCAGTCGGCAAGCGCTGCGGCGAGCGTGGCGTGAAACAGCGCCGCGCCGCGGCCGGCGTCGCGCTCTGTTGCGAGCGCGGCGCCGAGCGGCAGCAGATCGAGCACGCCGTGGGCGCTCAGGAGATAGCCTTGTTCGAGCGGCGCGACGCGACCGTGCGCCGCCGCAGCGCCTTCGAGCAGCATCGCCGCCTGACCTTCATAGGCATTGTGGTGGCGCACACCGAGCAGCCCGGCGGCGGCATCGAACCAGCGCCCGGCGCTGGTGGTCGGAGGGCAGTGCAGGCCGCGCTCGAGCAGGCGCGCGAGCGCGGCCGCGGCCGGCGCGGCAAAGCGGCGCGCGATTTCGTCGCCGCGTCCCAGCGCATGGAGCAGCGCCGCCGCCATGCGCCATGGTTCGCGCGCGGCGCGATCGCCTCCGGGCAGGGCGAGCGGCGACAGATGTCCCAGTCGGTCCATGCGCGCGCCGTCGACCCGCAGCAGTTCGCCGCCCCAGGCGCGGCCGTCGTGGCCGAGCCCGACCCCGTCAAGGGCGAGTCCGAGCATCGCCTCGGCGATCCCGTGCTCGGCTGCCACCGCGGCAATGTGCGCATGATGATGCTGCACGGCGATGCAGCGAAGTCCATGCTGTTGCGCGAACCGGTGCGCAAAGCTCGTGCTGTGGAAGTCGGGATGCAGGTCGTGCGCGACGATGCGGGGCGCGACTTCGAGCAGCTCGAGCAGCCGGGTCGCGGTCGTCTCCAGCGCGCGCCGCGTCGGCGCGTTGTCGAGATCGCCGATGTGCTGCGAGAGAAACGCTTCGTCGCCGCGCGTCACGCACACTGCGTTCTTGAAGTACGCACCGGTCGCGAGCACCGACGGACCGTCTCGCGCGAGCCTGATCGGGCGCGGGGTATAGCCGCGACCGCGGCGCAGGAAGGCGCCCGCGTTCGTCCCGGCGCGCAGCC
>JAOUFA010000244.1 GCA_029858545.1 Betaproteobacteria bacterium | reverse complement strand
TCCAGGTGATAATGGTCGCGCTGGTGATCGCGGTCCCGGATATCGTCGGCGGCGGCATGGCGAAGAAGGCCGCGATCGACACCGACAAGATCGAAATCCGGGTTCCCGATGCGGCAACCGGGCTCGGCGCCAAGACTCAGGGCGCGATGGAGGATGCGCTGGAGCGCGCGCTTGGCGAAGATCCGGCGGCTGTGCCCGGTTTTGACTTGCCGGACGCGGCCAAGGACGACGCCGATGACACGGATGCGGCCAAGAGCAACGCCGCGGCAAAGCCGCCGGGAGGAAAGAAGAACTAGAGCTTGCCCAAAACGTCGGTCGGCACAAAACAAAAACAAAACCCCGCTCACGCGGGGTTTTGTTTTGCCTCTTGTGTCCGCGTGAACCCCGGACCAGGCTGCGCTGCCGATCTGGCTATTTCTTCGGCGCGCGCTGCGACATCCGTTCTGCCGCCACGGAAAAGTTGCTCATCGTGTTTTCCGCGAGGGAGAACCATTGCACCGTTTCGGAGCGGAACTTGCTCATCGAATCGTAGATCTTCTTGAACGTGGGGTTCGTCGCCGAGGTTTCTGCGTTGACCTCGTTGGTGGCCTTGTAGCAGGCCGCCATGATGGCGTTCGAAAAGTTTCGCAGCTGCGTGCCATTTGCCACCAGTCGCTTCAATGCGGCGGGGTTCTCCGCATCGTACTTGGCCATCATCCAGCCATTCGCCTCGGCGCAAGCCGACTCAAGCACCGCCTGGTACTCCTTGGGCAGCGCCTCGTAGGCCTTGAGATTCACCAGCAGATCGACTTCGGTGCCGGGTTCCCACCAGCCCGGATAGTAGTAGTACTTGGCCACCTTGTAGAAACCGAGCTTTTCGTCGTCATACGGACCGACCCACTCCGCCCCGTCGATCGTGCCCTTCTCCAGCGACGGGTAGATATCGCCGCCGGCGATCTGCTGCGGCACTACGCCCAGCTTGGTCAGTACCCGCCCGGCGTACCCTCCCATGCGGAACTTCAGTCCCTTGAGATCGTTGACCGTTTTGATTTCCTTGCGAAACCAGCCGCCCATCTGCGTGCCCGTATTGCCCGCGGGGAACAGCGTACAGTTGTAGCCTTTGTAGAAATCGCGCACCAGTTCCATGCCGCCACCGTGAACCATCCACGCGTTTTGCTGGCGTGCGTTCAATCCAAAGGGAATCGCGCAATTGAGGGCGAACGTTGGATCCTTGCCATAGTAGTAATACGTCGCGGTATGTCCGCATTCGACGGTGCCGTTCTGCACCGCATCGAGTACCTGCAGCCCACCGACGATTTCGCCCGCAGCAAACACCTTGATGGTGAATTTGCCGCCGGTCGCCGCGGCGACGCGCTTGGCGATGAACTCCATGCCGCCGAAAAGGGTGCCCAGGCTCTTCGGCCAGCTTCCCACCATGCGCCACGATACGGTCGGACCGGACTGCGCGATGGCCGGCGTGCTCAGCGTAGCGGCCGCCGCTGCGCCGCCAAGTCCTGCCTTGGTGATAAATGAACGTCTATCCACGGAAATCCTCCTCATTACGGGTTGATGACATAGTGGTCTGATCATCGTTCTGCAGCGATCCAATTATAAAGAGGTCCGGCTTCCGTTGCTGCATTTCGGGCCCCGCCTCTCCCCATCGCCCTTCCGGGCTGCCATCAAAACCGCGCACCCGCCGGCAGATATCGCCATTGCCCGGACTGCAAACCGGCCATCGGAACGCGTCCGATGCGCAGGCGCTTCATCGCCAGTACCGTGAGCCCGACCTGCCCGCACATCTGCGCGATCTGGCCGGGCCTGATGTCCTTGAGCGCAAAGCGCAGCCGGGTTTCGTTTTGCCAACTGACCTTGATGGCAGGCAGCGCCCGGTCATTGAAGCTCAGCCCGTGGTTGAGCAGCCTGAGCTGATCCGGCGTCAGATTACCGCTTACCTCGACGACATACTCCTGTTCGACATTTGCGCCGTCGTCGCGCAGTGCGCGTGCGATGCGCCAGTCCTGGGTCAAAACCAGCAGGCCGCTCGCTCCGGCTTGTAGCGGCGCGGTCGGCATCAATTTTGAGAAATGCCGCTTGAGCACGCGTATGCCCGAGTGATCGTCGGCAGCATGGGTCGCGGCGGTAACCGACGGCGGCGGCGCGGCGGCGCCGGCGTCATCGCCGGGCGACTGGTGCAGCAACACGGTGATCGCCTCAACCGGCGCGAGACGGGCCCCGGGATCGAGATCGATCCTCTGCTCCAGCACCCTGAACTGCGGCTCTTCGACCACCTGCCCGTCGACCCGTACCCAGCCACCTTCGATATATTGCTCGGCCTCACGGCGCGAGCAGCGGAGCAGCTCCGCCAGGCGCTTGGCGAGACGAACCGGTACGCTCATCACAACTCCCTGCGCGAAGCGCGAAATCAGCACCCCTTCATGCCGTGGGCGCGGCCATCGTCGGCAAGCCGTCGGCGACGGCGAACCATTCTACGTGCGTATCGAAGTACGCGTGAGCCTGCGGCTCCCGATCCAGTGCGTCGGTGAAGTTGGCACGCGCAATATGCAGTTCGCCCGGCCACTGCGGTGAGCGGAAGAACAGGCTGCTCCCGCAACGGGAACAAAAGCCGCGTTCGGCGTGCACCGAGGACGCATACCATTTCAAGGCTTCATCCGGGTCATGAATCGCGACCCGCGACGCGAGCGCACCGACCCAGGTGACGAAAGCCGCCCCGTGGGCCCTCTGACATATGGTGCAATGGCAATGCGCCACCCATTTCGACGGAAATTCCATTGAAAAAGCGACCGCAGCACACAGACATTTTCCCGCGGCAGGCATGATTCTCCCTTTCTGAATGTTGAGACAACAGGCACCGCGCAAGCGCAATGGATTCGACGTTCCATCGTACCGCCATCGCAGCCCGTCATCCGTCGGAACCTTGTCATGCGGAAGATCCCTGAGCAAAAGTGTACGCGGCCTCACGACACCTGCCGGGCCGTTTTTGGAGGACCGCAATGCAGGCTACAATTGAACCGCGCTGCCGGGACCCTGTCGATCCGTCAACCGCGCTAGATGTCGACGTGTCGGTTCGCCAACCTTGCCAGGATCCCGTCCTCCGCTCCCTATGACCCCTCCGCACTCCATGGCCGAGACTCCCGCCGCAGACCTGCGCGTCGCCGCCCAGGTGCGGCGCGAGCTGCTGCGCACGGCGCTACTCGAAGCCTGGGATGGCGCGCTGCCTCTTGTGTTCACCGCCGCGGTCCTCGCGTGGATCGCCTGGACGGTCCGTCAGCCCGTCGCGGGAGCCGCGGTGCTCGCGATATCGATCGTTGTCGCGCTGTGGCGCGCGCTCATGCTGCGCCGCCTCCTTGCCGCCGAATCACGGGCCGCGCAGACCGTTCCCACTGAACGCGAGTTCGGCATCCATGCGTTCCTTTCCGGCATGATCGCCACGCTCACCGCAGCCTTCATCTATCCTGCATCGAGCGGCATTCACGTCGCGTTGGTAATCGCTGCGTTCGCGGCGATGATTTCGGTGGCGACCCTGTACATCACCCTCGTCGGCCGCGCGCTTTTGTACTATCTGCTGCCGCAATTGCTTGCGTTCTTCGTCGTCAGTCTCGTCGACCCGCGTGTGTATTCGCCGTTGTTCGCGCTGGGAATCCCGGTGTTCTATCTCACGCTGCGCCGCGCCGCGCAGCGGCATCGAGCCGCGGTCGAACTCGCGATCACGCGCCGTATCGAAACCGATGCGATCAACGTCGCGCTCGCGCAGGCCAAGGCCCGGGCCGAGGCCGCCAGCGTGGCGAAGACCCAGTTTCTCGCCAACATGAGCCACGAAATCCGCACCCCCATGACCGGCGTGCTCGGCGCGCTGGGCCTGGTGAGCAGCGACGAATTGAGCCCCCAGCAAAGGGAATTGGTCGAGATCGCGACGTCGTCGAGTGAGGCGCTGCTGACCGTGCTCAACGAGGTGCTCGACTTCGCGAAGATCGAGGCGGGCAATCTCGAGCTGGTCAACGAACCGCTGCGGATCCACGCCGTGGTCGCGTCCACGATCAAGCTTTTCGCACCGCTCGCGCAACGGCGCGGCCTGACCCTAACCTCCGATATCGACCCGGCCGTGCCGATACGCGTCGAGGGTGACGCGGCGCGCATCCGCCAGGTGCTCATGAATCTCGTCGGCAATGCGGTGAAGTTCACCGAGCACGGCGCGATAACCGTGCGCGTGCACCGCGCAGCGGAGGCCACGACGGCGACTACCGTGGTGTTCGAGGTCACCGATACCGGGATCGGCATCCCGGCCGAGGCGCTGCCCGAGTTGTTCGCCCCGTTTCACCAGGTAGACACGTCGGACGGCAGGCGTTTCGGCGGCACCGGTCTCGGATTGGTGATCAGCAAGAGGCTCGTCGATGCGATGGGCGGCGGGATTTCCGTCGAAAGCGAGCCGGGGCGCGGCTCGACTTTCCGCGTTGCGTTGCCGCTGACGGAGATTGCGGGCGAGGCGGAATCGACCACGGTCGCGGCCGCGCGCGCCGAGCTCGCCGGCAGGGTGCTGCTCGTGGAAGACAACGCGATCAACCGCGAGACTGTTCATGCGATGCTGCGCGCCCTCGGTATCGGGGTCGTGGCGGCTGAGCACGGGCAGGAGGCGCTCGAGCGGCTGGCAGGCGAGTCGTTCGATCTCATCCTGATGGATTGCCAGATGCCGGTCATGGACGGCTTTTCGGCAACCCGCGAAATCCGCGAACGCGAGCGCGCGCGGCTCGCGCCACGCACGCCGATCATTGCCGTCACCGCGCACGCGCTGGGTGACGACTCCGAACGCTGCCTGCAGGCCGGGATGGACGCCTACCTGGCCAAGCCCTTTACGCGCGATCAGTTGCGCGAGGCGATCACGCCCTGGCTGGCGGATTCCCGCTGAGCCGGGTGCCGCGGCCCCGGGGCGAGGCGGCCGAGTCGGATCTTGGCGCAAGCGACGGGGATTTCGAATCTATCGTCGGTCTCCAAATCCATCGGCAACCATCACCTCGACGAGGTTCGGCCCGCTCCCGCGCATCGCCTCGCTCAGTGCCGCGGAAAGCTCCCGCGGATCGACCACACGCCGCGCCGGCACCCCCATCGACTGCGCGAGCGCGACGAATTCGATGTCCGGTTCGCGCAGATCCATGCCGACGAAGCGCGTGCTCCGGCGCATCGACACCAGACGCTCCTTGATGATGCGGTAGCTGCGATTGTTGGCGATCACGTAGGTGATCGGCAGCTTCAGGTGCGCCGCGGTCCACAGCGCCTGAATACCGTAGAGCGCCGAGCCGTCGCCGACCACCGCCGCGACCGGCCGGTCGGGCAGCGCGAGCGCGATACCGATCGCGCCGGGCAGGGCGAAGCCCAGTCCACCGCTTGCCAGACCGTAATACGACTTGGCATCGCGCTGCGGCAGCAGCGCGGGAAGCGTCAAGGAAGAGGTAAGCGCCTCCTCGACGACCACCGCATCGCGCGGAAGCGCCTCGGCGATGCGCAACATGAGATAACGCGGGTCTATCGGACGCTCTTCGGCGGCCTCGAGCGCGGCGAGGCGCGTGAGACCCTGCTGCGCGCTCCAGTTGCGCGGTGCAAGCGCGGCGAGGCGCTGCGCCGCCCGCGTCGCGGCGGTGCTCCCTCGCCGGCTGCGCAAGAGCGGCAACAACGCAGCCAGCGTCTCCTTCACGTTCGCCTGCAGCGCGAATTCGGCCGGATGATTCTTGGCCAGCTCCCAGTCGCGCTCGCTGAGGTGGATCACCGGCATGCCCGGCGGCAGCGGATCGATGGGGCTGTAGACCGACATGCGCAGCAAGTCCGCACCGAGACACAGGAGCAAATCGAACGGTTCGAGCGCGGCACGTACCGCCTTCTGGTTGCGCGTCAGCGCGCCGAGGCAGGCCGGATGTTCGCTCGGA
>JAOUFA010000243.1 GCA_029858545.1 Betaproteobacteria bacterium | reverse complement strand
GACCACCTACCGGCTCCCCGCATGATCGCACCGCGTTCAATTGCCATGGTTGCACTCTCGCTGACGGCTCTGCTGTCCGCAACGACGCATGCACAACTGCGCAGCCTGCCCGCCGAGGCCAAGGCAGGCCATGTCCGACAATTGAAGAACATGACGGCGGTGGTTGACCGCGCGGTGCTGCGGCTCGCCCCGGGTGCGCAGATCCGAGACACTGCGAACCGCATTGTCATGCCGGGTGCGGTACCCGACGGCAGCCAGATCCTCTATGTCCTCGATCGCGACGGCCTGATACGGCGGGCCTGGATCCCCACCTCGGCGGAGCTTGCGCAACGCCCCGTGCCGCCGCCATTCGTCCCCGTGCATTGACCTCGCATGGCACGCAAGGTCTACATCCGCACATTCGGCTGTCAGATGAACGAGTACGACTCGGCGAAGATTGCCGATCTGCTTGGTGCCGCGGAACACCTCGAACCGGTCGCCACGCCGGAAGAAGCCGACGTCATCGTGTTCAACACCTGTTCGGTGCGCGAGAAAGCCCAGGAAAAGGTGTTCGCCGATCTCGGTCGCATCGCGCCGCTCAAGCGCACCAACCCGAACCTGATGATCGCGATCGGGGGATGCGTGGCGAGCCAGGAAGGGAGGGCGATCGTTGCGCGCGCTCCCTATGTCGATGTGGTGTTCGGTCCCCAGACGCTTCACCGCCTGCCCGAGTTGCTCGCGCAACGCCGCGCCTCGGGACTGGCTCAGGTCGACATCAGTTTCCCGGAGATCGAGAAGTTCGACCGCATGCCCGCGCCACGCGTCACGCGTGCAACCGCCTTCGTATCGATCATGGAAGGATGCAGCAAGTACTGCAGCTATTGCGTGGTCCCCTACACGCGCGGCGACGAGATCTATCGACCCTTCGACGACGTAATCGCCGAAGTCGCGGCGCTCGCCGCGCGGGGCGTGAAGGAGGTCAATCTCCTCGGCCAGAACGTGAACGCCTGGCGCGCTCCGATAGAGAGCGTGAGTGCGGCGGGCGGCCGCGTCGAAGCGGATTTCGCCGAACTGCTTGCCTGCGTCTCCGAGATCGACGGCATCGAGCGCATCCGCTATACCACCTCTCACCCGCGCGAATTCACCCAGCGACTCGTCGACGCGCATACGTCGCTCCCCAAGCTCGCCGCCCACGTGCACCTGCCGGTGCAGTCAGGTTCGGATCGCGTGCTTGCGACGATGAAGCGCGGCTATACCGTGCTCGAATACCGCTCAATCGCGCGCCGGCTGCGCGCGGCGCGCCCCGGGATCAGTCTCTCGTCGGATTTCATCGTCGGATTCCCGGGAGAAACCGAGGCCGACTTCGAAGCAACCCTCAGGCTTGCCGAAGAACTGAATTTCGATCAATCGTATTGCTTTGTCTACAGCCGGCGACCGGGCACTGCGGCAGCCGAGTTCGCCGACGATACGCCGCAGGCGGTGAAGCTCGATCGGCTTTACCGTCTCCAGGGGCGCATCGACGCGCAGGCTCGCGCGATCAGCGAGGCGATGATCGGCAGCGCGCAGCGCGCGCTCGTCGAGGGCGTCGCGCGCAGACATTCGGGCGATCTCGCAGCACGCACCGAGAACAACCGCATCGTCAATTTTCCGGGTGAAGCGCGTCTTATCGGTCAATTCGTCGAGTTGCGTATCGACGCCGTGCTCGCGCACACCCTGCGCGGCGAGGCGATCGCGCGCGAGCCCGATGCTCGGGCGGCCTGAATCGTGACGCGCGTCCCCGCAACAAGACCTGTCGAGGTCCGCATCGAACCGGTGGACAACCGCCGTCTGGCGCGCCTGTGCGGCGCGCTCGACCAGAACCTGCGCCAAATCGAATCGGCGCTCGACGTATCGATTGCGCGCCGCGGCGCGCGCTTCACGGTACGCGGCGCCCCGCAGCAGACCGAGCGCGCGGCGCGCGCGCTAAACGCCTTCTACGCGAGATCGGAAGGCGAGTTGACCCTCGACGACGTGCAACTCGGCCTAGCCGAGGTGCTGCACGGCAAGATACCGCACAAATCCGAGCCCGAGCTGCGTTTGCTCACACGGCGCGCCGACCTGCACGGGCGTACCCCGCATCAGACCCAGTACATCGATCAGATCCTCGCAGAGGACATCACTTTCGGCATCGGCCCAGCCGGTACCGGCAAGACCTATCTTGCGGTCGCCTGCGCGGTCGACGCGCTGGAGCGCGACCGCGTCAAGAGGATTGTCCTCGTGCGCCCGGCGGTCGAAGCCGGCGAACGCCTGGGATTTCTCCCCGGGGATCTGGCACAGAAGGTCGATCCCTACCTGCGACCCCTGTACGACGCACTCTACGATCTGATGGGTTTTGACAAGACCGCGAATCTGCTCGAACGCGGCACCATCGAACTCGCACCGCTCGCCTACATGCGCGGCCGCACGCTCAACAACGCCTTTATCATTCTCGACGAGGCGCAGAACACCACACCCGAACAGATGAAGATGTTCCTCACCCGCATCGGCTTCGGCGCCAAGGCAGTGGTCACCGGCGACGTCACGCAGACCGACCTGGCGCGAGGGCAAAAAAGCGGCCTGGTCGAGGCGAAGAAGATTCTCGCCGGGGTGCGCGGCATCGCATTCACCGAATTCGGCGCGCAGGACGTGGTGCGTCACCCGCTCGTCGCCCGAATCATCGATGCCTACGAAAAGCACGCGCAAGCGAACCCCGCCCCCGAGTAGACGCGGGGACGGCATCGCGATCATTGTGCAACGCGTGCTGCGCGCGCGCACGGTGCCTGCCACAAGGCAGCTGCGCGACTGGGCACGCGCCGCCGCACTCGGCGCGACCGAGTTGACGCTGCGCGTGGTGGGCGCGACCGAAGGGCGGCGGCTCAACCGCGAATTCCGCGGCAAAGACTATGCGACCAATGTTCTCACCTTCGTCTACGGCAGTTCTCCGTGGCGCGGCGATTTGCTGCTATGTCACCCGGTCATCGCGCGCGAGGCGCGCGAGCAACGCAAGGTACTCGCTGCGCACTACGCGCACTTGGTGGTGCACGGTATGCTGCATCTGCGCGGCTACAATCACGTCAAAGCCGCCGATGCGGCGCGCATGGAGCGCGCGGAAGTCCGCATCCTGCGGAGGCTGGGGTACCGCGACCCCTATGCTTAGAAAAGCCTTGAACAACGCGGTTGCGCCTAGATGGCGTTTGCGTGGGCCGTTTGGAATCTTGCCGATCACCGCTCATCGCAGTAGGTGCCGGAGTAAAATGGTTCGCCTCACCCCCAGCCCATGAACGCCACCACCCGCCCCGGTCTAGTCGAACGTCTGGCCACGCTATTGCTGCGCGAACCACGCGACCGCGCGCAGTTGATCGATCTGCTGCGCGCGGCCTACGAACACAACCTCATCGATGCGGACGCACTCTCGATCATCGAGGGCGCGATGACCGTGTCCGAGACACCGGTGCGCGAAATCATGGTGCCGCGCGCCAAGATGGATGTGATCGACATCCACTCCAGGATCGAGGATTTCATTCCGCAGATAATCGCCACCGCGCACTCGCGTTTTCCGGTGATCGACCGCAACCGCGATGACGTGATCGGTATCCTGCTTGCGAAGGACCTGCTGCGCTACTACGCGGGCGAGGAGGAATTCGACGTGCGCGAAATGCTGCGTGCGGCGGTGTTTATTCCCGAATCGAAGCGGCTCAACGTATTGCTGCGCGAATTCCGCGCGAGCCGCAATCACATGGCGATCGTGGTGGATGAGTATGGCGGGGTGGCGGGACTCGTGACCATCGAGGACGTGCTCGAACAAATCGTCGGGGATATCGAGGACGAATACGATTTCGACGAGGCGAGCGACAATATTCTCCCCGAGCAGGGCGGACGCTACCGCGTCAAGGCGCTCACCCAGATCGCCGATCTCAACGCCGCGTTCGACACGCGCTTTCCCGAGGGCGAATACGATACGGTGGGAGGCATGATCATCGCCCAGCTGGGGCGCCTGCCCAAGCGCGGCGAATCGGTGATTATCGAAGGTTACCGTTTCCAGGTGCTGCGTGCCGACAGCCGGCGCGTCTATACGTTGCTGATGGACAAGACGAAGTGAGCGCGGCGGCGGGGAGTCCCCGGGCTGCGCCGCATTCGCTTCGCTTCACGTCCTGCGCCATCGCTTTCGTCGCGGGCGCGGCGAGCGTGCCCGCCTTCTCCCCCTGGGGGCTTGCCGCCGTGTCGATCGTCGCGCTCGCGGTGCTCGTGCACCTCTGGGTCACTCACGACACGCCACGCGATGGCCTGATCATCGGTTTCTGCTTCGGCCTGGGCCTATTCGGTGCCGGCGTGTCCTGGGTCTATGTCAGCATGCACCGCTTCGGCGGCATGCCGCCGCCGCTTGCTGCGCTCGCGACGTTGCTTTTCTGTTCTTATCTGGCGATCTTTCCCGCGCTCACCGGCTGGCTGCAGGCCAGGCTGCGCGTCTCGCCAGCGATTCGCGCGAGCCTGCTCATTCCCGCGCTATGGACGCTCAGCGAATGGCTGCGCGGCTGGCTGTTCACGGGATTTTCCTGGCTTACGCTCGGCACCGCATTCGCCGACGGCCCGCTCGCCGGCTACGCACCGGTCGTCGGGGCGCACGGCCTGTCGTTTGTCGTGGCCGCGTGCGCCGGCCTCGTCTGGAGCGTACTGCGCCGGCCATTTTCGCAATCGGTGCGCTGGCTGGCGCTGGGCGCCCTCGCGCTCGTCCTGGCGCTCGGCAACACGCTGCGCGCAGTCGAATGGAGTACGCCGCATGGGGCACCCGTCCCGGCCAGTCTGCTGCAGGGCAATGTACCGCAGGATATGAAATTCGATCCCGCGCGATATGCACTGACGCTCGACACCTATGCGCGCCTCAGCGAAGGCTCGACGGCGAAACTGATCGTGCTTCCCGAGACCGCGGTACCGCGTTTCCTGGACCGTGTCGATCCGGCCTATCTCGCGCGCCTCGAACGGGCGGCCAGCCGAAACGGCGGCGATCTGCTGCTCGGCATCCCCACGCGGACCTCGAGCGAGGACTACTACAATAGCGTCATAAGTCTCGGCTCCTCTCCGCGCCAGACCTACAGCAAGATACACCTCGTACCCTTCGGCGAATTCGTGCCCCCGGGTCTCGGCTGGTTGGTGCGCGCGATGGCGATCCCCTTATCGGATTTCTCGCGCGGCTCGGCGAACCAGCACACGCTCGCGGTGGCTGGCCAGCAGGTCGCGCCCAACATCTGCTACGAGGATATCTTCGCCTCCGAAATGACGCGCAACCTGCCGCAGGCAACGCTGCTGGTGAACGTCTCGAACGTGGCCTGGTTCGGCGACTCGCTCGCTCCGGGACAGCACCTGCAGATCGCGCGGCTGCGTGCGCTCGAGTCCGGACGCATGCATCTGACCGCCACCAATACCGGCATCACTGCCGCGATCGGCCGCGACGGCGCGGTGCTCGCGCGCCTGCCGCAGTTCGTCGAGGGGCGACTCGACATCGATGCGCAGGGCTATACGGGTCTGACCCCCTACGCGCGCTGGCGCGATGCGCCGGTCCTCGTCCTCTCGCTGCTCCTCGTCGCAGGCGTCGCACTGCGTGCGCGCAGGCGGTAAAATTCGCCCCTTTTCCGAAGCTCCGCCATGCTGACTTTTCAGCAGATCATTCTGCGCCTCAATACATTCTGGGATCATCAGGGCTGCGCGCTGCTGCAGCCCTACGACATGGAGGTCGGTGCGGGCACCTTCCATACGGCGACCTTCCTGCGCGCGGTCGGTCCCGAGCCCTGGAAGGCGGCCTATGTGCAGCCCTCGCGCCGGCCCAAGGACGGACGCTACGGGGAGAACCCGAACCGCCTGCAGCACTACTATCAATACCAGGTGGTGATGAAGCCTTCGCCCGCGAATATCCAGGAGTTGTATCTCGAA
>JAOUFA010000242.1 GCA_029858545.1 Betaproteobacteria bacterium | reverse complement strand
ATTGAAGGACTGGGCCGAGCGCGGTGCGGGCGGCAAGAACATCATGTTCGTTCTGGCCGACGGCACGATGCACGCGCATATTTCGGAGATGCCGGTCGGTACCTACAAGAAGGCTCACCGCCATGCAGCCGACTTCCACGTGATGTGCGCGGCGGGGCAGGGCTACTCGCTGCTGTGGTACGAAGGCGAGCAGGATTTCGTGCGTGTCGACTGGAAGCATGGCACGGTGTTTGCGCCGCCCGACCAGATGTTCCACCAGCATTTCAATACCGGCCCGACGCCGGCGCGCTATCTGGCGACCGCGTTCGGCAGTTCGCGCTACCCGTTCACCGAGAGCAAACGCAAGTCGCTGTTCGGCGGCGTATCGACGAGCGTGAAAATGGGCGGCGCGCAAATCGAGTACGAAGACCAGTCGCCGCGCATCGCGCAACTCTTCGAGGAAGCGACGCGCAAGAGCGGCGTCGAGGTGAAGATGTCGCAATTCAATATTCCGAAGGCCTGACCGGTCGCCGCCCGCTGGTGCTTGGCGGGCGATCTCACCCGGCAGGCCCCTGGGCAGCGGGTTGCTCGCGTTCTGCGGAGAGGAAATGCAGAACGCGAGCGTGCAGAGCGGACCCATGGGCTGCTACACTCGACGGCGACACGAGGCAAGAGCCGAATGAATCCGACAACGACAAGCGCCTCTCGCGGCGAGCCCTATCTACGAGTCGAAGGACTGGCCAAGCGCTTTGCGGGGGAGGGGCATGAACTCGCGGCAGTGAACGGAATCTCCTTTTCGGTTCCCAAGGGGAGGCTGTTCACACTGCTGGGGCCGAGCGGTTGCGGCAAGAGCACGACGCTGCGCTGTATCGCCGGACTGGAGCGACCCGAGACCGGACTTGTCGCGGTCGATGGCCGGACCCATGTGGACACGGCCCGCAATGTGTTCATTCCGCCCGACAAGCGCGGCATCGGAATGGTGTTTCAGTCGTATGCGATCTGGCCCCACATGAGCGTCTACGAAAACGTCGCCTATGCGCTCGAGGTGAAAGGACTGCCCAGGGGGGAGATCCGGCCGCGCGTGATGGAGGCGCTTGAACTGGTGGGACTCGCGGGATATGCCGCGCGCCCGGCGCCGAAGCTGAGCGGCGGCCAGCAGCAGCGCGTCGCGCTGGCCAGAGCGGTGGTCGGCCGGCCGAGCTTGTTGCTGTTCGATGAGCCGCTCTCCAACCTGGACGCCAAGCTGCGCGAGCGCATGCGCCAGGAGATCCGCGACCTGCAGCAGCGCCTGGAGATCACCGCCGTCTATGTCACCCACGACCAAACCGAAGCGCTGGCCATCTCCGACACGATCGCCGTCATGGAAGGCGGCAAGATCCTCGCAATGGGTGCGCCGCGCGAGATCTACGGTACCCCGGGCAGTCGTTTCGTCGCCGATTTCGTCGGCATGACCAATATTGTCCGGGGCCGCGCGGTGGCGGCCGCAAGTCCCGACGGTACCGGCCAGGTGGAGGTCGCCTTCGGCCGGGTGCGCTGCCGTTTCGAAGGCGCGATCGGACCCGGCGATCCGGTCGAACTGTTGATCCGTCCGGAAAATATCGTTGTTTCCTGCGGCCAGCCCGCGCCGACCGAGAATCTCTGGCAGGCCGCGGTCGAAGGCGTGACTTTTCTCGGCGAATGCCAGGACTCGGTTGTCAAGGTCCACGACGAGCGCCTGAGGATACGCGTGCATCCGTGGCTGGAACTGCGCAGTGGTCAGCAGATCTATCTCGAATTCGTACCAGAGCGCTGCTCCGCGATTCGCGCGGATTAGGCGCCGCTTTGAGCCGCGCGGCCCGGAATCGGTCGCCGGCTTCTCTTTCACGGAGAAAGGAGATCAGCATGCAGGTGCCATCGAAAGGGTTTGCGCGTCGTCTCGGACTGGTAGGACTTTGCTTCGCGATCGGCGCGCTCTCGGGGGCGGCCCCCGCGGCCGCGCAGTCGCTCGCGGAGGCGGCGAAGAAGGAAGGCAAGGTCGTCGTCTATGGATCCCTGGAATCGGGGGTGATGGAAGAGATCGAGGCGGCGTTTACCAAGAAGCACGGCATCAAGATCGACTACTTCCGCGCGTCGTCCAACAAGACGCTCGATCGGGTGCTGACCGAATCTCGCGCCGGTCGGACCATCTCGGACGTGGTGATTACCAACCGCGGTCCGATGCTGCTGCTCAAGAAGGAAGGCATTTTCGCGAAATACGTTTCGCCCGAGAGCACGAACTTCCCCGACGACGTCAAGGACCCCGACGGGATCCTGTCGCCGATCTATCGGCAGGTGGTCGTCGGCATCCTCTACAACACCAAGCTCGTCAAGCCCGGCGAGGTGCCACAGTCGCTCGAGGATCTGCTGAAGCCGGAATGGAAGGGAAAATGGGTGATGCCGGACCCGTCGCGACATTTCACCACCGGTGTGTGGGTGCGCAACCTCGAACAGCTCTACGGCAAGGATTGGCTCGCCTTTGCGGGAAAACTGGCGGCGGCCAAGCCCATTTTGGTCGAGTCCTTCATCCCGTCGGTGCAGAAGGTCATCTCGGGTGAGGCGCGCGCCGGGATCACCTATCTCAAGTACGTGCATATTTTCGGCAAGGAGGGGGCGCCGCTCGACTACGTCCGGCTGCCCAAGATGCTCGCCGACGGGCACCACGTCGGAATCCAGGCCAAGGCGCCGCATCCGAACGCGGCGCGGCTGTTCGAGGACTTCTTCATCTCCGCCGAGGGGATGAAGATCCTCGCCGCGGAGGGCGAGTTCGTCACGGCGAAGGGGCTCTATCCGCCGATCAAGGACGCGGACAAGGTCAAAGCGCTCGACATGGACGAACTGAGCAGGAGCGAATACAAGAAATGGTCGGCCGATTTCCGCAAGCTCTTCGTCACGCGCTAGCCACGGCAATGGCCCATCTCACGGCCTTTCCCCCGCGGGGGAGGCCGTTTTCCGTTCCGGCAGGAGGGCCGGCGTGACCGTTGCCGTGCTCGCTCGGTTGCGCGGCGTCGTGGCGCGCCTCGATTGGCGCGATCCGTTGACCCTCACCGTGATCGCGGTGGCGGTGGTGCTCGCCTACCTGGGGCTGTTCCCCACGGTGATGCTGCTGGTCGGCAGCTTCAGCACCGCCGATCTGGGGCAGCCCGGCGACGCGACGCTTGCGAACTACGTGGCGGCGTATACCGATCCCGAAACCTTCAGGCTGCTGCTCGATTCCTTCGTCTTCGCGCTCGGTTCGTCATTCATCTCGATCACGTTCGCGCTCGCACTCGCCTGGATCACGGTGAGGACCAATGCGCCGTTCCGCGGAATTTTCGAGTTGACCGCGATCGTGCCGAACATCTTTCCGCCGGTGCTGATCGCGATCAGCTGGACGCTGCTCCTCAGCCCATCGGTGGGTCTGATCAACGCGCTGCTCAAGAGCGTATTCGACCTGAGCGAGGCCCCGTTCAATATCTATTCGATGCCCGGCCTCGTCTTCGTCGAGGGACTGATCCTTACGCCGCTCGCTTTCCTCATCATCAGCGCGGCGCTGCGGGGCATGGATCCGGCGCTGGAGGAATCGGCGCGCATGCTGGGCTCGAGCCAGTTCCGCATCGTGCGCAGCGTCACCTTTCCGCTCATGCGGCCCGCGATCCTCGCTGCGGCGACGCTCAATTTCGTGCGCGCGCTGGAGAGCTTCGATACCCCGGCGATCATCGCCCTGCCGGCGCGCATCGAGGTATTCACCACCAAGATCTATCGCGAGGCGTTCGCCGCATACCCGCCCAACTACAACCTTGCGGCGACCTACGGCGTCAGCCTGCTCGTGATCGCGCTGGTGTTCGTCTACCTCTACCGGCGATTTACATCGCGCGTCGAGACCTTCGCGACGATCACCGGCAAGGGCTTTCGCCCCCATATCATCGACCTCGGGCGCTGGAAGTTCGTCGCCTCCGCCAGCGCGCTGGCGATTCTCGTGTTGATGGTGGTCCTGCCCGTGACGATGCTCTTCTTTACCTCGCTGCTGCCCTACTATCAGGTGCCGACGATGGAGAGCCTGCAGCAGCTGACGCTCAAGCACTACGGCTACATCTTCGAAAATGAGCGGGTGTACCGGGCGATGGGCAACAGTCTGTTGCTTGCCGTCACCGGGGCGAGCGTGGCGATGTTCCTCGCTGCGCTGACCGCCTATATCACGGTGAAGACCAAGGTCTGGGGCCGCGGCATGCTCGAAGGCTTGACCTTCCTGCCGTGGGCCTTTCCCAGCACCGCGCTCGCGATCGGCTTGCTGTGGGGCTACGTGCAGATGCCGCTGCCGGTCTACGGCACGCTCTGGATTCTGCTGATCGCCTACGTGACGCGCTTCCTGCCCTATGGACTGCGCGCGGTAACGAGCACCATCGTGCAGATTCACAGCGAACTGGAGGAGGCTTCGCGCGCCTGTGGAGGCGGATTCTGGATGACGTTCCGCCGTATTCTCTTTCCGCTGATGCGACCCGGGTTGATCGCAGGCTGGATACTGCTCGCGACGATATTCATGCGCGAGTTCAGCCTGTCGCTCTTTCTCTATTCTCCGAGTTCCGAACCGGTCGGGCCGCTGCTCTACTTCCTCTGGCTGGACGGGATGACCGGCCCGCTGGGCGCGCTCGGCATGCTGGTCAGCGTGGTGTCGGCGGTGCTCGTCTTGGCGGCACGGCGCTACGCGCGAGCGGACGAATGAACTTCGGCGCGGGTTGAACCCGCGGTGCGCGAGCGCTCAGCTCTTGGCGGCAAACGATCGCTCTGCCATCGACTCGCGCAAATGCCGTCCATGACCCGGGTCGATGTGAACGTCGATCAGGCAGGCGCCTCCGGCGCGCACGCATGCCACGGCCTGGCGCATCAACTCGGGCAACTCGCTGGCGTTTCGCACCGGTCCGATACCGGTCAGGCCCTGCGCTTGTGCGAGCCTGGCGATATCGGGCGCCGGGTGATCGATGGCCTGACCGATGGCGCGATTCGCCGGGTTGCGCGCGCGGTGTCGGGCGACGCTCTCCTGATGCAACTCGTCGTTGAAGTAGGAGCGGTTGTTCGCGACGATGAACAGCGCGGGAATGCCGTAGCGGGCCGCGGTCCACAGTGCATTCATGCTCATGAGGCAGTCGCCGTCGCCGAGCACGCCGACCGTCATTCGGCCGCTGTCCCTGAGTGCGAGCGCGGCGCCGATCGTGATGCCGGGACCCGAGCCCACGCCGCCGCCGCCGTCCTTGCCGAGAAAGTCGAGCGGGTGACGATGCGGCCACAGGTCGATCGGCCAGGCGCGCGCGAGGCTGGCGAACGTCACCGGCTGCGTGCCGACCGCCTGCGCGAGCGCGAGGGCCACATGGCGCAGGTTGATCGGGCTGTCGCTTGCGACGATGCGCGCGGCGGCGGGGCGGGCCGCGCGCGGCGCGTCCGCGCGCCGCGCGGGCAACGCGGCGAGCAGATCGGCCACCGCGGCGTCGGCATCTCCCAGCAGGTGCACGTCGATCGCGGGCAGTTCCATGTGTTCCTTGCCCCAGCCGTTGTGCAGATAAAGGTCGTCGCCCGCGTGAATGATCTTCGCGGGGGGATTGCCGCGGCCGTAGGCCTGGCGCAATACGCCCCCCAGGTCCACCGAGGCGAGGCTCAGCACGACATCGGCGTCCTCCAGCGCGGTCTTCGCCGGCTTGGAGAGCTGGTTGAAGGGGTCGCCCACATGCAGCGCGTGGTCGGTGGGTACCATCGCGCCGACTTTCAGATCCGAGAGCATCGCGGCTCCCAGGCGCTCGGCGAGTTCGACGCGGCGGTCCCAATCGGCTTGTGTGCGGCGACCCCGGCCGAACAGGATCACCGGGCGCTGCGCGCTCGCGAGCAGGTCGGCCGCGCGGCGCAGTTCATCGGCGGCGGGACGCGAGGGCGCGGCCGGACTGAAACGGGCAAGTTCGGGAATCGCGACGGGCTCG
>JAOUFA010000241.1 GCA_029858545.1 Betaproteobacteria bacterium | reverse complement strand
TGCCGCGGTATTCGCGCTCGCGAGTATCTCAATCTGGCGACGCGAGACCGCCTTGCATACTGGAGTGCTCGTGCTCGGCACGCTCGCTCTGGTCGCCGCCAACGCGATGCTTCTCGCGGGATTGCCCACCGAGGCGGCGCTGCCCTGCTGGTTGACGTTCTTCGTCCTGACCATCGGTGGCGAGCGGCTCGAACTCTCACGCCTTGCGCCCGTGCCAATCGCCGCGCGGCGCGCCTTCGCTATCGTGGCCGTTGCGCAAATCGCGGTGGCCCTCGCGGCGGTGATGTGGTTCGAGCCGGCTCTTCACCTTCTGGGGTTGTTGTTCCTGGTCACGGCCGTCTGGTTCGCGCGCTATGACATCGCGATGCGAACCGTTCGTTCGAGCGGTCAGACGCGCTACATCGCCGTGTGCCTGCTTGCAGGCTACGCCTGGCTGGCGATTGGCGCGGCCTTGCTCTTCTTCGTCTGGGGGCGGAATTCGGTTCCCGAGATCTGGGACGCGGGGCTGCACGCAATCCTTTTAGGGTTCGTGTTTTCGATGGTATTCGGCCACGCACCGATCATCCTGCCGGCGGTGCTGCGTATCCCTCTGCCGTACCGGCCGGTGTTGTACCTGCCGCTTGCCGCGCTTCACGCGAGCCTGCTCGTACGCGTCACCGGCGATCTCGCGGGCCTTCCGGCGCTACGCGCCGGCGGGGGCGCGGCCAACGCACTGGCGCTCGCGCTGTTTATCGCGCTTGCCGCCTGGCTCGCGCTTACCGCCCGGCGAAAGCGGTGAACAAAGTCAGAGCACCTTGCCCGGATTCATGACTTGGCGCGGATCGAGGGCGCGCTTGATGGCGCGCATCATCTCCAGTTCGAGCGCGCTCTTGTGCGCGAGAATTTCCTCGCGTTTGAGTTGGCCGAGACCGTGCTCGGCGGAGATCGATCCGCCGAGCGCATCAACCACTTCGTACACCACGGCATTGACTTCGGAGCGCCGCGCGATAAGCGCCGCGGTGGCGGCGGCATCGGGCATGCCCACATTGTAGTGGAGGTTGCCGTCGCCAATATGCCCGAACGTATAGGGCGTCACCCCGGGAAACCGCCTTTCGAGCGCCGCGTCGGATCGCTCGATGAATTCCGGCAGCCTCGAGACCGGCACCGAAATATCGTGTTTCACGTTGCTGAACTGCGCTTCCGGAATCGACTCGCGGATGCGCCACAGGGCGCGTGCTTGCGCAGCGCTGTGCGCCAGAGCGGCATCGCGCAAGGCGGCCGATTCGGCGCAGCCGACCAGTACGCGCTCCAGATTGGCGCGCAGCGCGTCAGCTGATCCGCAGTCGGCGAACTCGGCCAGTACGTACCAGGGATGCACGTCGCCGAGCGGGTCGCTCGATCCGCGCGCGTGGACGAGCACTGCCTCCAGGCAGCGCCGGGAGACGAGTTCGAAGGCGACCAGGCGGTCGCCGAGTTGACCGCGCAGGCTGGCGAGCAGTCCGACCGCCTCGCGCGGCGAATTGAGCGCGATCCAGGCGGTGGCGCTCGCCTCGGGTTTCGGATAGAGCTTGAGCACGGCCGCGGTAATGATGCCGAGGCTGCCTTCGGCGCCGATAAACAGCTGTTTCAGATCGTAGCCGGTGTTGTCCTTGCGCAAACCCCGCAGACCGTTCCACACCCGGCCGTCGGGCAGTACCACTTCGAGGCCGAGTGCCTGCTCGCGGGTGTTGCCGAAGCGCAGTACATTGACGCCCCCCGCATTGGTCGAGAGATTGCCGCCGATCTGGCAACTGCCCTCGGCCGCGAGGGAAAGCGGAAAGAAGCGCATCGCGCCCTCGGCGGCGGTCTGCACGGCGGCAAGCACGCAACCCGCCTCGACCGTGATCGTGTTGTTGAGTGGATCGACTTCGCGGATCCGATTCAGGCGCGAAAGCGATACCACGACTTCGCGTCGCATCCCGGTCGGCACCGATCCGCCGCACAGCCCGGTGTTGCCGCCTTGCGGCACGATCCCGATGTCCTGGTTCGCGCACAGTTCAACCACCCGCGATACCTCCCCCGTATTCGCCGGGCGCACTACACATTCGGCGTTCGCCGAATACTGCTTGCGCCAGTCCGTAAAGTAGGGCGCCAGGTCGCGCGCTTCGGTGAGCACCTGCGCGCTTCCGACGAGTTGGGCCAGGGCGTCGATCAGTTCGGAACGGGAAAGGGGGTTCATCGGTTGGCTGCAGGTAAGTGAATCCATGGGATTCTTACTTGACGGCGATTGTGGCACACCGTACTTTCCAGGTGGCGCATTGAGGAGGTTCGGTCGATTCTTCGCTGCGCGCCTTCGCGCCGTCACAGACATGCCCGCTACAAGGCAAGGCTGCCATACAACCCATGCATCTTATCCGATCGTGAGAGACCCAAGGGACTGCCGCCGCCCGGTGACTCGCCGATTCTCGCCATGAGGATATGCCTGATGAAGCTCGCCGCCGGTGCCCTGCTGATTGCCTTTGCGCAAGCCGCCTTCGCGCAGGAAGTCGCCGCGCCGCAGCCTTTCGTCATCGCCGGAGCGATCGCGCAGAGTGGATTGCTCGAGAAATCCGCCGCAGGGTACCGCAGGGGATTGCTCCTGTGGCAGGACGAGATCAATGCCGCAGGGGGGGCGAAGGGGCGACACGTGGAGTTGCGGCTGGAGGATGACCATTCCGATGCGACCGAGACGCGCCGGATCTACGAGAGGCTGGCGGCGCAACCCGGGGTCGATCTACTGGTCGGTCCTTTTGGTTCGGCGGCCCAAATCGGTGCGGCCGCGATGGCCGGGCGTGCGCGGCGCGTGCTTATTAACGCGACCGCTGCCGCTTCGGCTGTGCAAAGACACGGCGGCGCCTACGTGGTGCAGGTCGCCGCGCCGTTTTCGTCGTACGGGACCGCGGCGCTCGATCTGCTGCGCGAGGAGGGGTTGCGCCGCGTGCTGATACTGGCGCGTGGCGATCTGGCGTCGCAGGAGGCGGCTGCGGGCTTGCGCCGGCAGGCGATTGCGCAGGGCCTCGATGTGCCGCAAATCGAAGCGTTCTCGGCGGGCGCGAGAGACTTCGCTTCCCAGGTGGCCCTCGCCAAATCGCTCGATACCGAGGCATGGGTTGCTTTCGGCAAAGCCTACGATGCGGCCGAAATGGTGAAGACCTTCAAACGCCTGGACTACGCGCCGTATCTGTTCATCGCGCAGGGCGCCGCCGACCCGGCCTTTGTGCAGCGCGTCGGGCAGGACGCGGAATGGGCGATCGGCATCTCGCCCTATGAGCCGCGTGCTGCGACGCACGGAAATCCGGATTTCGTCCGTGCCTATGCCTCGCGTTGGGACGACGTCCCGGATCTGGGGGCGGCGCAGGGCTATGCCGCGGGCAAGCTGATCGAACAGGCGGTGCGTGACGCAAGATCCCTCGATTCGGAGGTGTTGCGTGCGTCCTTCGTCCGTCTGCGCAGCGAGACTCCGCTCGGCAGCCATATACCGGATGCGGCGGGCGGTGCCCACGCTGCGGCACAGCCGCTGCTCGTTCAAATCGTCAAGGGGCGGTCTGAAATCATCTGGCCTGCGCGTTACGCGACGGCGCAGCGAACCTTGCCTTATCCGCAATGGAAGACTCGCCAACCGATTGGGGAATGACCGATGTTGAACCGCAGCTTCCTGTTCGCGCCCGGCAACCAGCCGCGGCGCATCGAGAAAGCGCTGACGCTCGATGCCGATGCCGTGATCCTCGACCTCGAGGACTCGGTCGCTGTGACCGAGAAGTCTGCGGCGCGCGCACCCGTCGCGCGGGCGCTGATGCAGCCGCGCCGCGCGCGTGGCTATGTGCGCGTCAACGCCGCATCGAACCCCCATTGCTACGCGGATCTGGTCGCGACGATCCACGCCAAGGTCGACGGTGTGGTGCTGCCGAAGGTGGAGAGCGCCGCCGGCCTGCATGCGATCGACTGGCTGCTCGCCAATCTGGAGGCCGAGCGCGGCATTCCGGTTGGTTCGATCGATCTGATGCCGATTGTCGAGACCGCCATCGGCGTGCATCGTGTCGACCGTTTACTGCAGGCGCGCAGCCTGCGCAGTTACAGCGGTCCCTGGCGCGTCAAACGCATCGCGTTCGGCGCCGGCGACTATGCGAATGACCTGCGACTGACCCCCGCTCTCGATGAAGAGGAACTCGCCGACGCGCGCGCACGCCTGGTGCTCGCCTCGCGCGCCGCGGGGATGGAGGCCCCGATCGACAGTCCCTGGTTCCACTTCAAGGAGCACGCCGCCTTCGCGCGTGCGCTGGAGCGAAGCCGGCGGTGCGGGTTCCAGGGACGCTTGTGTGTCCACCCCGAGCAGCTCGCGCCGGCGAACGCCGCTTATGCGCCGACCGACGAAGAGGTGAGGCGTGCCGAACGTATCGTCGCGGCGTTCGACGCGGCCGAGGCCAAGGGCCTGGCGGCGATCCAGGTGGATGGCCAGATGATCGACTACCCGATCGTGTTTCATGCGCGTTCCCTGCTCGCTGCGGCACGTGCCGTGCGGGGCGGTTGAATCCGCGGTGCGTCGTTGATCCAGTCCGAACCGACGCTGCGCAGCGTCGCACTGCCGCTCGTGGCGATGCTTGCGGTGCAGACAGCAGTGGCCATGGCCGTCTATGTAGCGCCGGTGATGGCGCCGGTCGCCGCGCCCGAGATCGGTGTCGCTTCATCGGCGATCGGATATTTCATCGCGATCGTTTATCTCGGCAGCATGATCGGCTCGGTGACCGCAGGCGGCTGGATCGCGCGTTTTGGGCCGATACGCGCGAGCCAGGCGGGACTCGTGCTGTGCTTCGTCGGACTCGCGCTCGGCGCCACCGCCTGGCTGCCTCTCGTGCTGCTGGGCGCCTTTACCATCGGACTGGGCTACGGCCCCGCTACTCCGGCAAGCTCGCAGATCCTGGTGCGTGCGGCACCCGCCTCGCTCATTTCGCTCACCTTCTCGATCAAGCAGACCGGTGTGCCGCTGGGTGGCGTGCTCGCCGGCGTGGCGGTCCCGACCATGATTCTGCTGCTTGGCTGGTCGGGCGCGGCGCTCGCGGTTGGCGTTGCCTGTCTCGCACTCGTATTTGGCGTCGCACCGATCCGCGCACGTTACGATTGCGACCTGGATACGCGCGCCCCGATCACCCTGCGTTCGACCCTCGGCCCGCTGCGCCTGGTGCTTGGCGTGCCGCGTCTGGCCGAGATGGCTTTCGCATCGTTCGTCTATGCGGGAGTACAGATTACGCTGGTAACCTACCTCGTTACCTTTCTCACCGAGATGTTTTCAATGTCGCTCGTGCTGGCGGGCCTGGTGATGGCGGTTTCGCAGGTGGCCAGCGTGTTCGGGCGCGTGCTATGGGGAACCTGCGCGGATCGCATCGTGTCGCCGCGCAGAATGCTTGCTTTGTTGGGCCTCGCGATGGGCGGCTGCGCGGCCGCGACGCTCGCCGCAAGCCCAGACTGGCCGATTGCACTTCTGTTCGTTTTCGCCGCCGCCTTCGGCGCGACCGCGGTGGGCTGGAACGGCGTATTGCTCGCCGAAGTCGCGCGCTGCGCCCCCGTGGGTCAGGCCGGTCCGGCCACCGGAGGCGTGCTGTTCTTCACCTATCTCGGCGTCGTGGTGACGCCGCCGCTGTTCAATGTGGTGCTGGGCCTGGCAGGCAGCTATGCCGTCGCCTATGGCGTTTTTGCCTTGCCGGCGCTCGCGGTCGGTATGCGTCTGCTGATGTGGCGACCACCATTGCATCCCGCAGCATGAAGCGCGATGTACCGAGGCAGGAAGTGATTCTGGTGCACGGCCTGTGGGTCCCGCGGGTGGTAATGTGGCCGATCGCCGCCCGGCTCGCGCACGCGGGCTACATTCCGCGCGTGTTCGGGTATGCCGGACGCCAGCCCATCGAGCGGAGTATCGAGCGGCTTGCGCGCTACGCGCACGTGCGTTGCGGCGGGCGACCCTGCGCGC
>JAOUFA010000240.1 GCA_029858545.1 Betaproteobacteria bacterium | reverse complement strand
TTGCTGAGTTTCAAGGCCCTGCACCCCGAACTGCTGATCGTCGTACTCTCGCATGTCGACGGCCAGGCGCTCCTCGATACCCAGCACCCGCCGGGGACCCGGCTCCCCCATTTCGGCAAGACCGCCTCGTTCACCCACTCGCGCGACGAGCTGATCGCCGGCCGCCGGCTCAGCGTGCCCAGGCCGGTGTTCGGCGCGATCGTCAAGCAGTGGGTGATCCCGTTGCGTTTCGCGCTGCGCGATCCCCAGGGACGCGTGACCCACATTCTCTCGGCGACGCTGCCGCTGTCGCGGACCCACACGTTCTGGGAAGGCGCGCCGCTGGTGCGCGGCGAGTCCCTCGGACTGCTGCGCGACGACGGTTTCATCGCCAGCCGTCACCCGGTGCCGCCGCGCGTGGACCTCGCCAAAGTCTATGGAGAACCGCGAACCGGAGCCCTGGCGACGCATTTGCGCAAGGCCAACTTCCCGTCGCGCGGAGTCGTCGAGGGGGTGGCGGGATTGACCGGCCGCCGGGAGATCTTCGTGTATCAGCGCCTCGAGCGCTATCCGCTGACCTTCTTCCTCGTACTGCCGAAGACCAGTCTGTTCGCCCTGTGGTGGGAGAAGACCCGAACCGCCTACCTGTTGATGGCGCTGGCACTTGTCAGCGGGGCGCTGATCTATCGGTGGGTGCTCCGGGAGCAGACCGCGTTCGCGCGCAAAAGCGATGAAGTCGAGGCCCAATTGCGGCGCGCGAAGGACGAGGCCGAAATCGCGAGTCGCGCGAAGAGCGAATTCATGTCGCGCATGAGCCACGAACTGCGCACGCCGATGAACGCGATCCTGGGATTCAGCCAGCTGCTGACCCTGCAACTCTCCGGCGGGCCCCGCGATCAGGCGGCCGACATCCACACCGCCGGCGCGCACCTGCTGCGGCTGATCGACGAAGTGCTCGACCTGTCCAGGATCGAGACCGGCGGGATGACCATTTCGCTCGAACCGGTGGAGTTCTTGCCGCTGGTCGAATCCTGTCGCCCGCTCGTGGATAGCCTGTTGAAACAGCGTGCGGTGCGGTTCGTGATCGATCGGCCCGAAGTGCCCCGTATCGTGCGCGCCGACCGCGTCCGGCTGAAGCAGGTATTGCTCAATCTGATCTCGAACGCGATCAAGTACAACGTCAATGGCGGAAGCGTCACGGTGAGATGCCTGCCCGCCGGCGAGGGGTGGCTGCGCATCGCGGTGACCGATACGGGTCCGGGACTCGAACCCGACCAGCTGGGCCAGCTCTTCACCGCGTTCAGCCGCCTGGGGGCCGAAAATTCCGACGTGGAGGGCACCGGCATCGGCCTGGTGATCGCGAAGCGACTGGTGGAACTGATGCAAGGCCGCATCGGCGTGGAAAGCACCCCGGGTGTGGGGAGCAGCTTCTGGGTCGAATTTCCGCAGGAAACATTGCAGCCGGCGCACGACCCGGCGCCCGACGCGATGGTCCCCGCGGAGGCCCCGTCCGTGCAGGGCGCCGCGGCCGCGGCGCGTCGTGTCCTCTACGTGGAGGACAACCCCGCCAACGTGAGACTGGTCGAGGCGGCGTTCAGGCGGATTGGAGACATCGCGCTCGACACCGCGCACGAGCCGATGCTTGGCCTGAGTCTGGCGAAGGAAAGGCGTCCCAACCTGATCCTGCTCGACATCAATCTGCCGGGCATGAACGGATTCGAAGTTCTTAGGCGCCTGCGGGAAGATGCCGACACGCGCGACATTCCGGTGGTGGCGCTCAGCGCGCACGCGATGCCCGCGGACATCCGCAGGGCACGTGCCGCGGGTTTCGACGACTATCTTTCCAAGCCGGTCAATGTCCTGGGGTTGCTGGAGCTGGTGAAAAGCCGGGTGGGAGCGGGTCCGCTCGCCGCTCAGCTCGCCGCTAAGTGAGCCGCCGCCGGAGGTCGCGCAGCATTTCGCGCGCACAATTTCGCCCGGGCAGCCCGGTGACCCCGCCGCCCGGATGCGCGCCCGAGCCGCACAGATACAACCCGCCAAGTGGCGAGCGGTAGTCGGCGTAGCCGAGCATCGGCCGCGCCGCCCACAGCTGATCGAGCGACAGGCGGCCGTGGAAGATGTCGCCGCCGACCAGTGCGAAGTCGCGCTCGAGATCGGCGGGCGAGAGCGCGCTGTGCGCGATCACGCTCGCGCTGAATCCCGGCGCGACGCGCTCGACCGTATCGAAGATCCTCGCCACCGCCTCGTCCTTGCGCAGCGCCCAATCGGCCGCGGGCGCGAAGTGCTGGCAGAAGAGGCTGGCCACCTGCGCGCCTTCGGGTGCGCGACGCGCATCGACCAGCGTGGCGTCGAGCGTGCTTGAAATCACCATCTCGACGATCGGCTCGCGCGCGATGCCCGCGGCGCGCGCGTCGAGATAGGCGCGATCCATGTAGTCGAGCGAAGGCGCGATGAGGATTCCCGAGGCGTGATGCGCCCCCGGTTGCGGCAGGCAGCTGAAACTCGGCAGCCGGTCGAGCGCGACGTTGAGGCGAAAACTCGCCGAGCCGCACTGCCAGCCGCGCATGCGGGCGACGAACTCGGGCGGCAGTTCGCCGGCCTCGACCATGTCGAGATAGAGCAACCTCGGGTTGAGCGCGCCGGCCACCGCGCGCGCGGCGATCTCGCGTCCGTCGGCGAGCGTCACGCCGCGCACGCGGCCCGCGCGCACGTCGACGCGCGCGACCGATGCGTCACATTCGATCTCGACGCCGCGCGCGCGCGCTTCGGCGGCGATCGCCTCGCTCACCGCGCCCATGCCGCCGATCGCGTGGCCCCATACCCCCTTCTTGCCGTTCACCTCGCCGAAGCAGTGATGCAGCAGCACATAGGCGCTGCCCGGGTGATAGGGGCTCGCATAGTTGCCGACCACCGCGTCCCAGCCCAGCGCCGCGCGTATCGGTTCGGACTCGAACCAGCGCCCGAGGAATTCCGCCGCGCTCTTCGTGAACAGGTCGAGCAGATTCCGGCGCGATTCCATGTCGAGCCGCTTGACGCGGCGTGCGGATTGCAGCGCGCGCAGCAGATCGGTGAGTCCGCCACCGGCGTTGGGCGGGGTCTCCAGCACCAGTTCGCGCAACACATCGGCGATGCGCTCGAGCATTTCCCAGTAGCGCGGCAGGCGCTCCGCGTCGCGCGCCGAGAACTTCGCCACCTCGCGTTGCGTCGCCTCCAGCCCGCCGCCGAGCCTGAGGTACTCGCGCTCGTTCAAGGGCAGGAAATTGGCGAGCGGCCGCTCGACGATGCGCAGGCCGTGCGCGGCGAGCCGCAACTCGTCGATCACCTTCGGATGCAGCAGACTCACCGTATAGGCGGCCACCGAATTGCGAAATCCCGGGTGGAATTCCTCGGTCACCGCCGCGCCGCCGATTACCGCACGGCGTTCCAGAACCTTGACCCTCAGCCCCGCGCCCGCGAGATAGGCGGCGCAGGCGAGACCGTTGTGTCCCGCGCCGATGACGACGACGTCGAAGTTCGATGCAAGGTTCATGCGGGGCGCTCGGCGATCGGCATCGCGCGGGTCATCGCGCGATGGTCAACCAAAGCGCGCGACAAGATCCCGATAACTGTCGGCGATTCCGTCGCGCAATGAAATCTTCCGTTTGAAGCCGAGCGCGCCGAGTTTCGACACGTCGAGCAGTTTGCGCGGGGTACCGTCGGGTTTCGAGCGGTCGAGTTCGATCTCGACCTGCGCGCCGACCACTTCGCGCACCAGGTCGGCCAGTTCGGCGATTGTCAGGTCTTCGCCGCAGCCGACGTTGACCAGCGGCGGATGCTCCGCGCCGAACACCTCCTGCAGGCGCGCCCAGGGCTCGCCCATGATGTGGAGACAGGCCTCCGCCATGTCGTCGCTGTGCAGGAACTCGCGCCGCGGCGTGCCGCTGCCCCAGACGACGACTTTCTTCTCGCCGCGCGCCTTGGCCTCGTGGAACTTGCGGATCAGCGCCGGCAACACGTGGCTCGCCTGCAGGTCGTAGCTGTCGCCCGGTCCGTACAGGTTGGTCGGCATCGCGCAGAGGAACTCGGTGCCGTACTGGCGGTTGTACGACCAGCTCATCTCGATGCCGGCGATCTTGGCGATCGCGTAGGGCCGGTTGGTCGGCTCGAGCGGACCGGTGAGCAGATACTCCTCGCGTATGGGCTGCGGGCAGTCGCGTGGATAGATGCACGAGGAGCCCAGAAACAGCAGGCGCCTCACGCCGTTCTTCCAGGCCTGGTGCAGCACGTTGGTCTGGATCGCCAGGTTCTGGTGGATGAATTCCGCCGGGTAGGTGTTGTTGGCGAGAATGCCGCCGACCTTGGCCGCCGCGAGGAACACGTACTCGGGCCGCTCGGCGGCGAAAAAACGCGCCACCGCCGCGCCGTCGGTGAGATCGAGTTCGGCGTGCGTGCGCAGCAGCAACGGGTCGTGGCCGCGTGCGCGGAGGGCTCTCAGGATCGCCGACCCGGCCAGACCGCGGTGCCCCGCGACGAAGATCTTCGCCTTCCGCTCCATCGAGCTACTCGTGCGAATTGAACACGCGGTGGCCGTGGCTTTGCACCAGCGCGTCGCGCTGCGCGAGTTTCAGATCCACGTCGACCATTTCGGTGACCAGTTCGTCGAAGCTGACCCTGGGTTCCCAGCCCAGGTTCTTCTTCGCCTTGCTCGGGTCGCCGAGCAGGGTCTCGACCTCGGCGGGGCGATAGTATTTGCTGTCCACGCGCACGATCGCGTCGCCGCGCTTCGCGCCGGACGCCGCCGCACCCTCGATCGAGGCGATGCGGCCGATCTCCTCGGCGCCGGCACCTTCCCAGGCGAGCAAGATCCCCAGGCGCCGCGCGGCCCGCTGCACGAACTCGCGCACGCTGTACTGCCGGCCGGTCGCGATCACGTAGTCGTCGGGTGTCGCCTGCTGCAGGATCGCCCACTGCGCGCGCACGAAGTCCTTCGCATGGCCCCAGTCGCGCTTCGCGTCCAGGTTGCCGAGATACAGGCAGTCCTGCAGGCCGGTTGCGATCCTTGCCAACGCCCTTGTAATCTTTCGCGTAACGAAGGTCTCGCCGCGGATCGGCGACTCGTGGTTGAAGAGAATCCCGTTGCAGGCGTACATGCCGTAGGCCTCGCGGTAGTTCACCGTGATCCAGTAGGCGTAGAGCTTCGCCACGCCGTAGGGCGAGCGCGGATAGAAGGGCGTGGTCTCCTTCTGCGGAGTCTCCTGCACCTTGCCGTACAGCTCGGAGGTCGACGCCTGGTAGAAGCGCGTCTTCTTCTCCAGGCCGAGGATGCGCATCGCCTCCAGGATTCGCAGCGAACCGAGCGCATCCGAATTCGCGGTGTATTCGGGCTCCTCGAAGGACACCGCGACGTGGCTCTGCGCCGCGAGGTTGTAGATCTCGTCGGGCTGGGTCTGCTGGATGATGCGCGTGAGGCTCGACGAATCGGTCATGTCGCCGTAATGCAGCAGCAGCCGCCGGTCGGGTTCGTGCGGATCCTGGTACAGGTGATCGATGCGCTGAGTGTTGAACGACGAGGCGCGGCGCTTGATGCCGTGCACGAGGTAACCCTTTTCGAGCAGCAGCTCGGCGAGATAGGCGCCGTCCTGGCCGGTGATGCCGGTGATGAGCGCGACCTTGTGCGCGGGGTTCGAAAGGGTCAAGGAAGACTCCGGGGAAGACGGGGAAGATGCGGCATGCGAAGCCGGGAGATTACCGCAGCCGCGGGGCGTTGTCTCGTGCGCGGAGCGCCGCGACCGGATCGGCTAAAATGCGCGCTCTTTCCAGGACCCTCCCCATGCTTCTCGTTACCGGCGGCGCAGGCTTCATCGGCTCGAACTTCGTCCTCGCGGCGATCGCCGAGACGGGTGAGCCGATCGTCAACCTCGACAAGCTCACCTACGCGGGCAACCTGCGCAATCTCGAATCGCTGCAGGGCGATGCGCGACACGTATTCGTCCGCGAAGACATCCTCGACCGTACGCTGCTGCGC
>JAOUFA010000239.1 GCA_029858545.1 Betaproteobacteria bacterium | reverse complement strand
TCCAACTCTCACGGGACCCATCATGCCAACCGCCTTCTTGAGAACCACTTTGATTCTGGCGCTCGGCTTCGTCTTGTCAGGCCGCGCCGCTCAGCCGGACCAAGCCCTTTCCGGCACCGCCGAAGCGGGGTTTACCCGGGCGCTCGAGATCGTTCAGAGCGCCCGGGCCGGCGACAAGAACGCCGTCGAGCCGGCGATCGCCGCGTTCGAAGCCTTGGCTCGCAGCGCGCCGCCGCAGCCGGTGTACGCTGCCCATCTCGGCAGCGCTCTGACCTTGAAAGGGCGCGACGCATGGATGCCCTGGAGCACGATTCGACACGTGGAACAGGGGACCGACCGGATTGACGCCGCGCTCGCCGCGGTGAAACCGGAGCACGATCATGAGCTCCTGCGAGGCGTTCCGGTGAGCGTCGAGACTCAGTTCGTCGCGGCGTCGACCTTCATCAGGATCCCCGACGCGATCTTTCACCGGCGCGCGGAAGGGAAGCAGCTGATCGCCGGGCTGTTGGGGGGCGGGGTTCTACCCCGGGGTGCGGGCGGTAACCGTGCCGGCAAGGCCGTCGATCAACCGCGTCGTGAAGCGACCGCAGCCGGAGCGCGCTGCCCGAGACCCTTCCTATCCTGTTTCTCGACGATGACGAGCGCAATTCCGCCGAGTATGGCGACGGACGCCAGCACCAGGCGCAGGGTGAGTGCCTCGCCGAGAAATACGATGCCGCCCAGCGCCGCGATGACCGGGACACTGAGTTGAACAGTTGCGGCATGAGTGGCCTGCAACGCGGGCAGGGCCGTGTACCAGATGGCATAGCCGATGCCGGAGGCGAGTGCGCCCGACGCAATCGCATAGGCGAGCCCGGCACCATCCAGCGAGGCGCCTGCGTACAGGTACGTTATCGTGCTCAGCGCCGCAGCGACAGGAACCGTGCGCAGGAAATTTCCGGCGGTCACCCGGGTAGGATCGCCCGCAGCCTTGCCGCGCAGGGAGTAAACGCCCCATGCGATACCGGCACCCAGCATCAGCATGGAACCCAGCAGCGGCGGCGCGGAAAGCCCCGGCAGCAGCAGGCCCACCAGTCCTCCGAGCGCGAGGATGAAACCGACGAGCGGCAGACCGCGCAGACGTTCTCCCGCCCAGATGCCGCGCCCGATCATCGTGGCCTGGACAGCCCCGAAAAGCAGGAGCGCACCCGTCGCCGCCGGCAGACTCACGTAGGCAAAGGAAAAACCGGCCGCGTAGAGAAAGAGCGCAAACGCCGACGGCCAGCTGCCGCCGCCGGTGTGCGCGCCTTGCCGCATGCGCGCGATCAGCCACAGAGTCAGCGCGCCGGACACCAGCCGGACCGTCGTGAAGCTGGCTGCGTCGATGGCCGTGTCCTTGAGTGCGAGCCGGCAGAGCAGCGAGTTGCCCGCGAACGCGATCATGGCGAGGGCGGTCAGGGTGATGACGCGTAAGCGGGACAAGTCATATCCTTTTCGCGATGTGCATTGGAAGGTAGATCATAGCTTCAATTCCATGAATACCAACCACTCACGAAGATTCTGCGGCAGCGCGTAGTACGGCGCGATCGCGGTGAAACCGAGTCTGCGATACAGCGCCGTGGCTTCGGTTTGCCGTACGCTCGTGTCAAGCTGCATGGTCCGATAGCCACTCGCGCGCGCCTTCTCGATGATTTGCAGGCCGAGAGCACGTCCGACACCCCTGCCGTGAAAATGCGGATACACAAACATGCGCTTCATCTCGCAGAACCCGTCATCAATGGGCCGAAGTGCGGCACAGCCTGCTGCCTCACCGTCCAACTCTGCCAGCAAGAGCGCTCCACGAGGAGGTACGTAGACGCCCGGCAGCGAAGCAAGTTCTTCTTCGAATACCGCCGAATCAAAATAGGCGTCGATGAGCGCAAGGTCCTGCACGTGTCGCTCACGGTGCCAAGCGATGAAAGCGCGCATGAGCACGCGCACGGCATCCAACTGGCCTGCCGACAATGGCTGTGTGATGACGATCATCAAGTGGTCTCTGCGCAGCGCGTGAGGTGGAGGAAAGTTTCTGTCGGACAGCGTTTGAAGCAATGGGCCGCCGGAGCCCGAAGGGCGGAGGGAACTGGCTAGCGCAGCTTACCAGCGGCCCGGTTGAACAGGCGGTTGGCTAGCGTCGGCATGCTACGCTCATAAATACCGAAACAGACTTGGCGCTCGCTCGAGACCGGCAATATCTTTGGGAACGGAGATGTCTTTGCACATCTTGATTATCTCGAGCGGCATCCAATCGACCTCGGCGTTGTCCATATCATTTCCGGGCACGATTGTTCCACCAAGGTACTGAACAACATACGCGATGCTGAGAAGAGATAGCTTGTCCTCCAACCGGATGGAAGACACGACAACAGGACAAAATGTTCGATCACTGAAGTCGGTGTCAAGTTCCATGCGCAATTGCCTGGAGCAGGAACTCGGCATCGCCGAACCGGCGTGCCGGGCCTGGTGCCGGCACTGGATCGCGCAGGGCTGCGCGGCGCTCGAGGCGAACCTCGCCGCCGACCCGCGCACCGGAGGTTTCTGCCACGGCGACACCGCCACGCTCGCCGACGCCTGCCTTGCGGGCCACATGGTCGGGGCGAAGCTCTTCGACGTGAACACCGGTGCCTACCCCAACTGCGAGAGGATCCGCGACACCGCTCAGTCGAGCAGCAGCAGGTTGTAGCGCGCCTTGCGCTCGCGCGGGCCGAACAGTAGCGCGGCCTCGAATTCGCGCCGCGCCTCGGCCTTGCGACCGGCGAGCTGATAGGCATAGCCGAGGTTCGCATGTGCGCGGGCGTTCCACGGCGCGGCGCGCACGCTTGCCCCCCACAGCGCGATCTCGCTCCGGTAATCGAGCTGGCGCGCGACGCTCGCGCCCGCCAGCACGACGCATAGCGCGCCGGCCATCGCTAGGGAATGACTCCGCGCGGGCCGCAGTTGCGCGATCTGAATGCACAGCGCGAGGAACAGCCCCCAGCAGGCGAGATACAACTGTCGGTCATTGACCACGTCGAGCCGCGGCACGATCGAATTGGTCGGCGCGAGCTGGATGAAGAACCACAACAGGCCGAACGCGATCCAGGGCCGCGTGCGCAGCTGGGCGAGGCCGAGCATCACGAGCGCCGCGAGCAGCACCGCCTGCGCGGCGAGCGCCCCGCTCCATTCGTGCAGCGCCGGCAGCGCCGGATCGATGTTGGAACCCAACAAGCCGATCAGCACCGCGCAGAGGTGCGCGATGCCGCCCACCTGCGTGATCAGGTTGTCGATGAGACTCCTTTGCGTATAACCGAAGCTCACCAGGCTCAGGTAACGCGCGTTGAACAGCAGCACGAGCAGGCCCGCGCAAAGCAGCGCCCAGTGCACAGTCTGGCGGCGCAGCAGCGTGCGCCAGCCTGCCCGCTCGCGGCTGCACAGCTCGACCAGCAACAGCACCGCCGGCAGCGTGATCGCGGTCTCGCGCGTTGCCGCCGCCAGAGCGAACAGCGCGCCCGAGATCGCCCAGTGGCCGCCGCGCAGATAAACGAGCAGCGCGCCCAGATAGAAACCCGTCATCAGCGACACCGATCGCCCGCTGATGTAGGTCACCGCCTCGGTCTGCGCCGGGTGCAGGGCAAAGAGCAGCGCGGCGATGAACACCGCCCCGTCGCAACCCGCGGCGCGCGGCGCGCCGACGCAGCGCGCGCAGATCGCGCGGCCGATCAACACGAGCAGCGCGGTATTCAGAGCGTGCAGCGCGATGTTGACCAGATGAAAGCCGAACTCGCCGGCACCGAGCGTCCAGTTGAGCGTATAGCTCGCCTTGAGCAACGGGCGCACGCCCTGCCCCAGCCCGCTCCACCATCCCGCCCAGCTGTGCACCACCGGGTAGTCGGCGATAACCCTGTAGTCGTCGAACTGGAACACGCCGCCGAACGACGGCAGGTAGACGATCGCCGCGGCGAGCGCGGCGAACCACGCGTGACGCGCCGGCCGGTCGGGCACCCCGGCCGCGGGAGTCATCGCACCTGCGCCTCGAAGGCGCGGTCGAGCAGACCCGCCGCATTCCACCAGCGGTTGGGCGCGTTGAGCAACACCAGCAGCACGCGCACGCCCCGGCGCTCGGCAAACGCGACCAGGCAGTTGCCCGCCGCCTGGGTATAGCCGGTCTTCAGCCCGATCGCGCCGCGATATCGGCCGATCAGCGCATTGGTGTTGTACAGATCGAAGCGCCGCCGGCCGTCGGTGGTCGCAATGGCGAGCCGCGCGCTGCGCGACAGCCGCAGATACTCGGGTTGCTCTATCAGTTGTTCGGCGATGCGGGCGAGATCGGCCGCGGAAGAGAACTGCCCTGCGCGGTCGTGCCCGCAGGGATCGGCGAAACGCGTGTCGGCGAGGCCCAGTGCCGCGGCGCGGCGGTTCATCAGTGCGACGAATCCCTGCGCATCCTTTCCGACGTCTTCGGCGAGCGCAAAGCAGGCATCGTTCGCCGAACGGATCACCGTTGCCGCAAGCAGATCGCCCGCACGCAGCCGGTCTCCCGGACGCAGGCCGATGCGCGTGCCGGTCTCGTGCGCGACGCCGCGGCTCACCGTGACATCCCGGTCCAGATCGCCGCGCTCGAGCACCAGCAGCGCGGTCATCATCTTCGCCAGACTCGCCGGCGGCAGCCGCTCAGCCTGTGCGCCCGCCCACAGCAGTTCGCCGTTGCGCTTGACCAGATAAGCCGAGGCAACCCAGGGATAGGGGTCTTCGGCCGCCTGCGCGAGGCAGGCGGCGGTGACTCCCGCGAGAACGAGGGCCCGACGCAGCACGGACTCGTCGCGAGGCGTCAGCGACCGAATATGCCCTTCAGTGCCTTGATGCCTTCGTTGACGCCCTGACTGACCGCATCGTCGCCCCCCTTCTGCTCGTCCGCCGGGCCAGCTTTCTCCTCGGCTTGCTGGCGGCGCGACCTTCTGTCGCTCTGCGGCGCGCGGAAGTTCGCGCGGGACAGATAGGCCTTGCAGAATTCATCGTGCTCGCCGTCGGTCGAGGAATAGCTGCGGCCCTTGCAGTACTTGTCCGCGTAGGGCTTGGCATCGACCGGGCAGAAGGTCCCCAGGTAGATCAGCGACTCGGACTTCACCGCGTTCGGACACAGATCGGCCGCCACTGGCTTGACGTCTTCGGCACAGGCCTCGGCGACAAAGTCGAGCGACGACCTGGTCTTGATCGAACTCGCACACAGCGACGCCTTGAGTTTCTCCGCTGACATGCCGCACATCTTCTCGCTGCGCTCGGGCGCATCGCCGATCCCCCGGTTATCGGCATTGAGCACCAGACGCAGGCCTTCAGGAGTCTGGTAGCGCTTGCAGTATTCGCCACCGCTCGCGTTGCAGACCTTGGCAACCTCGGGCCGCTGCTTCGCCTCGTTGCTCATCATGGTCCTGCAGTTTGCGTCGGGCTTTCGGTAACACATTTCCTGAATGGTCAGCAGATTCAGATCCATGTACTTGACCCCCACGCGGCACTTCTGAATCTGCTCGGCGTCCGCCTTCGCGCGCGCCTGCTCATCCATCTTGCGCCGCTCCTCCTGCTGCGCGCGGGCTTCGGCCAGCCTCTTGTCCATGTCGACCTTCATGCGATCGGCATCCGCCTTCATCTGCGCACTCTTGGCATCGCGCTCTCCCTTCGCCTGCACCGCGTCGCAGTTGCCGATCTTGCGTCCCGACATGTTCATCGTCATATCGCCCTGCCTGCCGGTCATGCGCATCGTGCCCTTGTACTCGGTCCTGCTCGCGTTATAGTTGTGCTCGAGCACCATTTTCCCATCGGGACAGGTCATCGTCAGCGTCATGCGCGTGCCAGTCTGCTTCAGGTCCGTGACCTTGCAGTTCTCGCGGTCCTTCCCGCGCGTCGCATCCTTGCGCGGATCCTTGTCGCGGCACACCTGCTGGGTGCTGCCGCCCATGCCCGCCGGCAGGCCCGGAATATTCATCTGCGTGGTGACCTCCCACAACTCGTCGCTGCCCGC
>JAOUFA010000238.1 GCA_029858545.1 Betaproteobacteria bacterium | reverse complement strand
CCAGTTCTATCTCGAGTTTCCGCAGGTCGAGGACGACGAGGTGGTCGCATTGCTGTCCTCGCACGCGTTGACCGGAGGCGATTATGACCGTTGAAGAGGCGCTGCGCGCGAAGCATCGCGAGCAGTTTCCCAAGGAACACGGCGCGCTGGTTTCAGTCGAGTCGGACGGTGTACAGCTCGAAGGGATACTCGAGTGGCCGGACGAGGCCGCGGGCGTGGTGCTGTTCGCGCACGGCAGCGGGTCGAGCCGTCTTTCGCCGCGCAACCGGCACGTCGCGCAGCAACTGCGCGAGGTGGGGCTCGCGACGCTGCTCGTGGATCTGCTCACCGCGGAGGAGGATCGCGACTACGAGCAACGATTCGACATCGGGCTGCTCGCGAACCGGCTTGCCGATGCGGCGAATTTTCTGCTCGCCGATCGGCGCACTGCGCGACTGCCGCTCGGACTTTTCGGTGCGAGCACCGGCGCGGCGGCCGCACTGGAATTTGCCGCAGGGATGCCGCAACGGGTCGCGGCGGTGGTTTCGCGCGGCGGCCGGCCGGATCTGGTCGCCGACCCCGTGCTTCGCCAAGTACGGGCGCCGACGCTGCTGATCGTCGGCTCGCACGACTATGGCGTGATCGAATTCAACCAGCAGGCGTATGCGCTGCTGACCTGCGAAAAGCGGCTCGAACTGGTTGTCGGAGCGGGCCATCTGTTCGAGGAGACCGGGGCACTCGATCGCGTCGCGCGACTCGCGGCAGACTGGTTCCTGCGGCAGTTCCCGTCCGCGCAGCAGGGTCGCGACGAACCGCGCCGCTAGCGGCCGGCCTCGACCAGCACTCTGAAGTCGCGCTCGGAAACGGCCGCGCTGAAGTGATAGCCCTGATAGGCAGTGCAACCCTGTTCGGCGAGAAAGAGCAGTTGCGCCTCGGTTTCGACGCCCTCGGCGACTACTTCGAGGTCGAGCGTCTTGGCCATTGCGATGATTGCGCGCACGATGGCCGTATTGTCCGAGTCGGCGGTGCAGTCGCTGACAAAACTGCGGTCAATCTTGAGCGTGTCGAGCGGCAGGCGCTTAACATAGCTCAGCGACGAATATCCGGTGCCGAAATCATCGAGCGAAAAACGTATGCCGATGTCCTTCAGCGTGCGCATGATGTCGACCGTGTCGTCCAGATCACGCGTGACGATGGACTCGGTGAGTTCGAGTTCGAGCGTATCCGGCCGCACTCCGGCGGTATCGAGCATCGAGCGCAGGCGCGAGACAAAACCCGGATGATGGAATTGTCGCGGACTCAGATTGGCGGAAATCCTGAGCAGGTCGTGGCCGGGCAGGAAGGCGCTCGCGGCCTGGCAGGCGGTCATCAGCACCCATTCGCCCACCGCAACGATCAAACCGCTTTCTTCGAGTACCGGAACGAACAGGCCCGGTGACAGCCGGCCGCGCTGCGGATGATTCCAACGCAACAGTCCTTCCGCGCCGAGGATGCGGCCGCTGCGGATGTCCACCTTGGGTTGAAAGTGCATCGCGAATTCGCTGCGCTCGACCGCCTGGCGCAACTGGCTTTCGAGCTGGACGCGCTCGGTCGCGGCGGCTTGCATCTCCGGGGAGAAAAAGCTGACCGCCCTGCGCCCGCCCATCTTCGCGCGATACATCGCGATATCCGCGTGGCGCAGTACTTCGTCGGCGGTCTCGTCACCCTCCGGGAATACCGCGACACCGACGCTCGCTCCGACACGCAGCGCATAGCCGGCGATGTTGAAGTCCTCGAGAAAGATCTCGTGCACTTTCTCCGCGACCAGACGCGCCTCTCGCGCCGCAGCGTCGGTGCTGCCATCGAGTTGCGCGAGCAGGATGACAAACTCGTCGCCGCCTAGGCGCGCGACGGTATCCTCCTTGCGTATCTGTTCGGATAGACGCCGCGCGACTTCGCAGAGCAGCAGGTCGCCGACCGCATGGCCCAGCGAGTCATTGATGGTCTTGAACTGGTCCAGGTCGAGGAACAGCAGCGCGCCATGCTGGGCGCGACGACGATAGCGCGCCAGCGCCTGCTGCAGGCGATCGAGCAGGAGCGAGCGGTTCGGCAGATGGGTGAGCGGGTCGTGGTAGGCGAGATGCTCGATATGTGCTTCGACCTGCTTGCGCTCGCTGATATCCTGGAAGTACGCGACGCGATACAGAATCTTGCCCTCGGCGTCGCGCAGCGCGGTGACGCTCTCCCAGACGGGGAACAGTTCGCCGCTTTTGCGCCGGTTGTAGATCTCTCCCTGCCAGAAGCCGGTCGTCTCGAGCGCGCGGCGTTGTTCCTGGAAGAAGACGGCGTCATGGCGGTCGGAGCGGAACAGGGTGTCGCAGGAATGGCCGAGCGCCTCGTTGATCCCGTATCCGGTGAGGTCGGTGAAAGCCTGATTCACCTTGAGGATGATGCCGCTCGCATTGGTGATGAAGGTTGCATTGTGCGAGTCAAACGCCACCGCGGCGAGGCGCAATTCGTCCTCGACGGTCCTTTGATCGGTGATGTCGACCGACATCTGCAGCAGGCCGGGCGAACCGCTCCCGTTCGTCGGGAAGGGCATCTTCAGCGTTTGCAGGAAGCGCTTGCGGCCGCGGACATCGGTTTGCTCTTCGAGCAGCACGGCATGCCCGGGTCGGTTTGACAGCAGGCGCGCGGTATCGGCTGTCGCCAGTCGGCGCGGCGACCTCGGTTGTGCCAGTTCGTCTTCGCGTTTTCCGACGATCGACTGTACGCTGGTGTCGTAGAGGTCAGCGAGCGCCTGGTTGACGAGGACGAAACGGCCGTCGGTGTCCTTGACGAAGATCGGATGCGGAAGCAGGTCGAGGACATCGCGCAGGTGGCGCTCCCGCGAGCGGATCGCCTTGTCGGCACTCAACTGCTCACTGCGCTCGTCACAGGCGCGCAGCGCCGCACGAATCGCGGCCGGGAGCCTGCCAAGGCGCTGTTTGGGGACATAGTCCTGTGCGCCGGAGCGCAATGCCTGCAGCGCGGTATCCTTCAGCTGCAGGCCTGAGACGAAGATGAACGGAACCTCCGGGCAGCGCTCCCGGGCGAGTTGCAGCGCCGATGCCCCGTCCAGGCCGGCGACGCTGTAATCGGCAAGGATCAGATCGATGGCGCCTTCGCGCAGCGCTTTGAGAAAAGTCCCCGGAGTCTGCACGTGGCTGAGCCGTTCGAGCGAGAACCCGCCGCGCGCGAGCTGGTCGCGCACCAGTGCGGCATCCTGCCGGTTGGCGTCGAAGTGCAATATCCGCAGTGGCATCGCGATGTTGCGCATTATTCCGACGAGCGTCCGGTGGTCGCGATGGGCGCGGCTGCTTGAAAAAAGATTGTGGTGGGCATGAGTGGTCGTGGGGCGCAGACGTCGTAACGCGCCTTACCTCGGCCTCGTGCGATCCACCGTCCCCCAGGCGTGGATTGTAACCGCTGGAGGCTCGGATGGAGCTATGGCGGAGCGCGTCGCGAACAATAGATGAGTCTGGAGGATCAAGAAGTTAGCGAACGTGTGGCGCGTCGTTTGCAAACGACGACCGGCACTCGCGGCAGCGCGATGATCCTTGACGCGTAGGGCGACTTACTTCACAGAGCAGGCCGAAGGCTAGCGGTATCCTCTCCGTCGGTTCGGGCTGCGCGTCGGGATCTGACGACGGTTCGGGCGTCAGATGAGAATTCGCGTGGAATTGCCCCGGGAAATTTACGGAGATCAACTCCGTCGTCGAGCCGGCAGGGAACCCCGTGCCGCGCGGATTGCGGTCAATGCGGCGCGGGTAGAATGTCCCGGGAAGCTCGAAGCGCGTCGTTTGGATGAGTGCGCTGCTACCTATATGATGTCCGGTCGGCCCTCTTTTGAGATTGGTCCGTTGCTTTCGCGAATGAAATTCCTTGCCGGGGAAACCAGATGAAGATTTCCAAGCCAGTGCAGATTCTTGTCGTGGTGTTGTTGCTCGCAGGCGGGGGCGCGGGGGGCTGGTTGTATCTGATGGAGGACGAAGGGGCGAGTGTCATTCCGGAAAATACGGGGGCCAGGAAGGTCGCGCCGCGCCCTGCCAAGCCCGCTGCGCAGGCGGCGGTCGCGAAGCCCCTGCCGACTGATCCGGACGCGGTCATTAAGGCCGCCATTGACGAATCGGGAACGCTGGCCTTCCTGGCCGGGCTGAGCCGGCAGGCGCGCGCGAGCGCCTTGGAGAGCAGCAAGAACGTACAAGGCGCCGACCTGAAGGTCCTGGAGGCCGCGATCGACCGCATCTTCGATCCTGCCAAGATGGCGGGCGATCTGGCCGCCCATCTGAAACAGAGCTATGACGCGGATCGCATGCCGCGTTTCGTCGAATTTCTGCGCCAGCCGATCGCGCTCAAGATGATCGGGCTCGAGGCGCAGCAGCCGGCGCCGGAAGCCGTGAAGCAGTATTTCGAGTCGCTGAAGAAGACCCCGCCTTCGCTGGAACGCCAACAGATCATTCAGCGCGTCGACGAGGCTTCGCTTGCCTCGGAGTCTGCGGCGGATCTGGTGGTGCTGCTGATCAAGAACATGATCCAAACCGCGCAGACGTTGAATCCGCAACCCGCGGGGAAGCTCTCGCGGCAGGAAATCGATCTTTCGATGGAGACGCTGCGCGGACAGTTGAGTACCCAGTTCAGATCGATGCATCATTTTGTTTACAGGCAGGCGGGCAATGCAGAGCTGGGCGAGTACGTGCAGCTTCTGGCGAGCGATATCGGTAAATGGGGCAACTTGACGCTGAATAACGCGATGCGGGTCATCATTGAAGTGCGCGGCAAGGAATTGGGAACCGCGCTCGCGCAAATGGTGACCTCGGCGAAATCCGCCGCGGCAGTCAAGGAGCCAGCACCGGAGAAGGCGGGCACCGAAGCAAAGGCAGCGCCGGGAGACGGCGCGACCAAGGAAGTCGCCGTCGCGGCGGCGAAGCCTGCGGCGGAGACGAAAGCTGCGGCCGAAGCGAAGCCCGCGGCCGAAGCGAAGCCCGCGGCTGAAACGAAGCCCGCGGCCGAAACGACGACTGCGGCCGAAGCGACACCCGCCGCGGGAACGAAGGAGGCGCCTGAGAGCGGAGCCGCCAACGGGGAGGCCGGTGCTGCCGAGGCGAAGACCAAGGACGGCAAGGAAGAGCCGAAAGCCGAGGCCGATGCGACGAAGCCCAAGTCGCCGGCAGCGCAAGGGGTGCTTGCGTCGAGCAAGCAGGCGGAAGCACGCCATGCAAGGGTCGAACTCCCCCCGATCAGTTCCGCGCCGGCGCGGCCGCTGTTTATGCGCCACAACGATATCCTCACGGCGACCGTGATGATGGACCATGAATCGATGGCGGAGTTGATCGCGAAGGGAAAGAGCCCCAATGTCCGGCAACGCAATGGGTATACGCCGTTGATGATTGCCGCGATCTACGGCGATGTCGAGGGTGTCCGGCTGCTGCTGTCCAAGGGGGCGGATTTGAGCGCACGCCTGCCGAGCGGTGACACCGCGTTGTCGCTCGCGCGGGAGCGCGGCAAGGCCGAAGTTGCGGCGCTGCTCGAGAGTTTTGGCGAGCGCAAGTAGAAGCTCCGCGCGTCCCGCCGCGCGTGACGCGCGCCCGGGCGCGACGTCGTCGGTAGAATAGGCGGTTTTGCAGGCGCCGATCGATGATACGCACACGTTTTGCTCCCAGCCCGACTGGTTATCTGCACATCGGAGGCGCCCGCACGGCGCTTTTCTCGTGGGCTTATGCGCGCCGTCACGGCGGGAAGTTCATCCTCCGGATCGAGGATACCGATCTGGAGCGTTCGACCGAGGTGTCGAAGAACGCGATTCTCGAGAGCATGACCTGGCTCGGGCTCGACTGGGACGAGGGCCCGTTCTATCAGATGCAGCGGCTCGAACGCTATAAGGCGATTGCCGAGGATTTGATTGCTGCCGGGCACGCGTATCGCTGCTGGGCCAGCAAGGAGGAACTCGATGCGATGCGCGATGCGCAGCGCGCGCGCGGCGAAAAGCCGCGCTACGACGGCCGCTGGCGTCCC
>JAOUFA010000237.1 GCA_029858545.1 Betaproteobacteria bacterium | reverse complement strand
AGTATCCCGAAATCGACCCCGGCCTTGTCGAGGATCCTCGCGGTCGCGGCGGCGACCTTCTTCAGACGCGGGTCATAGCTGAGATAGCAGCCGGGGAAATACAGGATTTCCATTCCCTCGGTGAAGGTCTTCACCGGCAGTCCTTCGGCCCAATCGGCGCGCCTGGCCCGCTCCAAATCGAACGGATTGCCTTCGGCCCTGAGGCTCCCGCTTACCGTGACGATCGGCGTGACGGAATCGGGGAAGCTGCCGAATTCGGTGGCGATCCTGCGCAGCGCAACACCGGCCTGTATCTGATTGACGCCGCGCGGACAGCGTTGCGGACAGGTGCCGCAGGTGGTGCAGCGCCAAATGTCTTCCTGTTCGATTTCGGTCAAACCGAAGGTCGCCTGCCGCACGATCTTGCGCATGCTGAACGACCTGACCCGGTTCCAGGGGCAGACCACATCGCAAATGCCGCATTGATAGCAGAACTGGAACGATGTCCCGCCCTTCTCCTTGATGAGATCGGAGATCTCCTTGATGGGGGCTACGACGTCCACGAGCCGCTCCATTGCCGCGGTGCAGGAACAGACCCGGTGCGGACGATCGCTGCAGGAACTGCCGCCATGTGAAGGCTCTAGTTGTGAGCAGGACGCCACAGTCTCCACTTGGCACAAAATCCGTCACTTGAGCTAGATCAAGGCGCCCTACGCCCGGGATCAATTTGTTTGGTCGCCCAACAAGCTGACCGGCCGGGCGCACGAGCGAATCAGGCAAACACCGGCAGGCAGAACGACGGGCTGCGGACGTAACCGCAACCTCCGCATGCGATACGCGCGGTGAGTTTCTCGCACTTCACGCCGCGCTCGCGCCGATGCGTCAGCCCGAGCGGCGCATCGCAATCCGGACAGGCACGGGGTAAAACGATAGTCACTTCCATCCGCTCCACCGACGCGCCGTCACGGGTGCGAAACGCCTCCTGCAGGACGATGTGGCGGCGTTCGAAAGAAGCGATTCCCCAGCTTTCGAGATCGCCCAGCAGATCGTCGAAGAAGGCGAGGGTTTTCGCCGATTGTTTCCCGGCGAGCTGCTTTCCCGATTGGGTGAGCATCGAGCGCGGCGCCGCGATCGCGTAGGTCAGCTCGCGGCTCAGGGTGTGCACGAGCGCATCGACCAGACCCCGCCCGCGCAGCGCCGCCTTGGTGAAGAAGGCGCTCACCCCCAGCGCACCCAGCTTGTCGAGCCGGTCGGCGTCCTGCACGATGCGGCAGGGACCGACGCACGGCAGCCGGTCATCGTACAGGGCGCGCAGCGCCTCGAGCACCGCCTCGATATCGCCGCGCTCCGCACCGAACTCGGCGAGCATTGTCCCGGCCAGAACCGCCGCATGCTCCTCTTCGGGCACCTCGTCTCGATGGTATTCGCCGTCATGGAATTTGCCGGCGTCGTGGTAGAGCGCCACGAGCGCAGGAAGAAATGCATCGACCCCTTCCATCGCGGCAATCGTGCAGGCAATCGCCGCGGTGCGCCGGGTATGTTCGACGAGGAATTCCGACGGCGCCTGCCCGGCCCGCCGGTTGTAGCGCGCCTCGGACTCGACGAGCAGCTTCTCGATGCGGGCGTATAGCCCGGGACAGCGCGCCTCCAGCAGGTCTCGGACTTCGTTCATCTTCGGTTTTCTGGTCCGCATTCGCGCGCTCTGCCGAGGCCGATTCGGCCCCGGTCACTGGCCGGGCAATCTACGCCGACGAACCGGAATAGGCAACGCGCGTTCTCCGGCGGGTGCCTTGGCGAGGCGCGCCGCAACGACCGGATACGGGGCACCCGGTTGAACCGGGGCAGCGACCGGTGGCGGTGGACGCCGTCTGGAGCGAACCCTGCTCCCGTGCAAATTCTCTGCGAACGGCGAATTCCACAGGAAATGAACAAATATGTATCAGGGGAAATGCCGAAGCCCGTGCTTGGCGCGTTCGAGATCAGAAGAAACTTGTGCGGACTCTTCGCGTTGCACACAACCAAGACCTGCCCCTAGCGGGCTCTGTCACGCGCGAAACCGTGGTGATTCGGTGGGCCGGCTTGCGGTGAACCCGCTTCACCGCTTGGGGAAGCCGCACCGCGAGCGCAGTCGGGCTTCGGCCTTCGTCAAGCATCATGACCAACCAAGCACGCTTCACATCGACCGCACGCGCGACGCGAGCGCGCAAGCGACACGAGCACACCGCGCTCCTCCGTAACCAGAACCAGGGGCGAGATCGTGCCTCATACGATACTACGAACATGAATGTCACCGTCCACTCGCCATCATGGCGTGTTTCTGAAACGCCGCCACGATGTCTAGAAGAAAGTCACATTCTGTCGAGCGGCTTGCTCCCCCGGAATCGCGCCGTGGTGGGTTGCGCGTTCATCCTCCGAGGTGTACGAGTCCAGCAATCCGGCGAGATACGGTTGCGCAGTGGCCACGCCCACCGCACGATCGACTTCGTCCGCGGGTGCCTGTACAGCGTCTTCCTCCAGCCGCCGCATGCTCTGTTCGACATGCGCAAGGGTCTGATCGACCCGATCCTGGAACTGCAGAGCCACGAGTGATTCCTCGATTTCGGTCTTCACCCCGGCGCTTTCCCTGCCGAGAATGTCGACTGATCTCGCCATCGCTTCGGAAAGACCAGCGAAGCGCTCCAATACGCCCTTGACGTCCACCTCGCTCGCGTTCACCGCCTCGGCATCGCGACCGGCGGCCTGCACATGTGCCCCCGACACACGCCCAATCGCCTGGCCAATGCGAGCGATACTCGCCGCGATTCGGCTACCCGTATCTCGCGTGCTGGTCGATAGCGTCCGGACCTCCTGTGCCACCACGGCGAATCCCCGCCCTTCGTGGCCAGCGTGTGCGGCCTCGATGGCAGCGTTGAGGGAAAGCAGGTTAGTCTGAAACGACAGCTTCTCGATATCCGCCGCCATCGTCCGCAGGCTGTCCAGATGCGAGGCCAGCTCTGACAGTTCCCGCGCCAGCACATCGCGACTCGCATGCAGCGCATGAAGCACGTCGAGGACGCGGGCAAGCTCCTGCCGGCTCGTCACCATCGCCTGAACGAGATCCTGCCCGCCCTGCACGGCCAGCCGTTGCGAGGCCTGCACGCAGGTATCGAGGCGTTCGACCATCGCCGAGAAGCGTGTGGCCAGATCGCTGGTCGCGCCATCCATTGCAGTCCGGGCCACGGCGATATGCGCAGCCCAAATCGGCAGGATCTCACGCAAAACTCCGTCGAAGCTCGGCTCGCAGCGTCGTTCGCTCGCAGCGCTCCCAGCGCGTGTCCGCCCAATCATGCCTTCAGTGGCTTCACCGCTGCCCCCCTCTGTACAAGCACGCCGTGATTTGCTCCGCGCCGATGCGTCAGCCGTCCGAAAAATTCCGCGCGCGCAGCGTCCGCTCGATCCATTCGTCGACTGCGTGTTGACCGCTACCCTCTGCATGCACGCAGTTCACCTTGAGCAGTTTCAGGATTCTGACCACGAGCTCATATCCGGGGCGGGAAGTCAGCCTGTCGGCAGCTCGTGCGAACGCGTAGGCAAAATACTTCTTATTGATCATCCGGTGCTCGTGGAGCGCGTCGATGAGGAGTACCTGACTGATGACCAGTGTCGAAACGATCTGCTCAATAACCGCTGCCTCAACCGACGCATCGGATGGTGCCCGGGCCGCCCGCCCTGAGGAGGGCCCTGCCTCAGAGCCCAACTGATTCTCCCTGGGGTGGCGTGCCGCGCAGGGCGAGTGCAATCAGTTTCATCGTTACAACGCGATTCGGCGGAACCGATACGTCGAAGGCAGAATGTAAAGAAACGTCCGTACCGGCAAAAGTTCTCCTCCTAATTTCGCCCTGACGGGCTACTCTTGCGGAGACTCGAGTTTGCAACCGGGATTCTGCGTCGGCCCATTCGACTGTCGTTTGCGGCAGGTATGAGTAGCGTCGAACGAGAGGCCCGGCGTGGCCGTGAAAAATCCTGAGATCATGGTTTATTTTCATAAAGTAATCTCGATATAAGAAGGAAAGGGCCGGTTTCGTAGACGCGTTTCTTGGCATCAAGAGGGAGCAGAAAATAGTCGTAAATGAGTGTTTGGTGTCGTATATGAAAATCCTAACAGTCGTTTATGAATACTCAACGTGATTTATTCATCGTTTCCGAAAATATTGCTCTGCCTAGCTCGTCATGATCTCGCAGACCGACGCCAAACGAACTGAATTCGAGACCCCTGAGGCAAATCAGAGCCTGGGCGAGCGGATTTCGTACGTCGCCACCCACCTCGGCGGGCGTGCAACCCTAGCCAAGGCGGTCGATATCTCCGAGTCACAGCTCTACCGGTACATCTCCGGAGAGAGCACCCCGAGAATAGAAACCGCGGTGGCGATCGCGCGGGCGGGCAGCGTCGGGCTGGAATGGCTTGCCACGGGTGCGACGTCCGCTGTCGATGCGGAAGCGGGGCCCGGCGGTGCATTGCACGCTCGGATCCCGCTCTACGATCTGACCCTCCCCGATGCACAACAGGCGCTCGTCGCGGGCCGTGCCACGCATGAGACTCTTGGATTTCCTGCAGCCTGGTTGCGCACCTTCCTCGGTATCTCTCCGGACCAGCTTATCCTCGCCATCACCCCAAGCGACTCGATGGAGCCGACCGTACGACGAGGCGATATCGTGATGATCAATCAGTCAGATAGGAAGTTCGCTGACGGCGTGCATGCCTTCCTGATCGAAAACCGCCTGTTCATCAAGCGACTGCAACTGCGCCCCGACGGCGTTTGGGCGACCAGCGAGAAGACTGGGCAACCCGAATTCCGCTTGCCAAGCACGGACAACGACCCTGCTTCGCTGCGACTGATCGGACGAGTGGTCTGGGTCGGACACAGACTCTAGCGCTCGATGCCAAACGCACATGGAATAATTTGTCTGGGTGTACACCTCGTCTGGGTGTACACCTCTTGAGAGAGCGCCAAACTGGGAAATCCTGTGAGCGGACCTTCGAGGCACCAACGCATCAATAAGTGCACCCACCGCCCCCATGTCCCCTCGTGCGTTCTGCGCAGGACATCAATCGGACCCTGTTTTGCGCTACATGTGGAGCGCAAACTCGCACGCCGACACTCGCGATCGGAGAGATAGGCGAAGGAAGCCCGGCAAACCGGCGCATGGTCTGGAGTGTGGCAACCTATCCCTGGGAATCGAGCGAGTATCGCTTTGCAAACTCGGCTCATTCTCCGCACCGCAGAAAATGAGCCGGTTCGCAGATGACGGTCTGGCGGAGAGAGAGGGATTCGAACCCTCGATACGGGTTTTGCCCGTATAACGCCTTAGCAGGGCGCCCCCTTCAGCCGCTCGGGCATCTCTCCTTGTTCGCTGCGCTCACTCGTCGTGCTGCCCTCGGGCTTTCAGGGGCGCCGGGGCGCCCCGAAAGACTTACGAACGCCTGGCGGCGTTGGCCGCTCGGGCTTGTTGCCTTCGTTCACCGGATTCGCTACATCCAGCTCTCTTCAGGCAGGGCCGCGGTCGCGATTCTACCCCTGATCGAGCTCGAAAGCCTTGTGCAGCACGCGCACCGCGAGTTCGAGGTACTTCTCCTCGAGCACCACCGAGGTCTTGATCTCGGAGGTGGAAATCATCTGGATGTTGATCCCCTCTTCGGCGAGGGTGCGGAACATCTTCGCCGCGATGCCTGCGTGCGAGCGCATGCCCATGCCGACGATCGACACCTTGGCGATCTTCTCGTCGCCGCTCACCTCGCGGCACTTGATGTGCGGCTGCACCTGGTCCCGGAGCAGCTTGACCGCGTGGGCGTAGTCGTTGCGCCCGACGGTGAACGACAGATCGGTCAGCCCGTCATGACTGACGTTCTGCACGATCACGTCGACGTCGATGTTGGCCTCGGCAATCGGCCCGAGAATCGCGTAGGCGATGCCGGGCCGGTCGGGCACGCCGCGCACAGTGATCTTCGCCTCGTCGCGGCTGAACGCGACACCGGAAATGACGGCCTTTTCCATCGCCATATGGGGATCTTCCTCGAAAGTGATCAGC
>JAOUFA010000236.1 GCA_029858545.1 Betaproteobacteria bacterium | reverse complement strand
CCGCTACTGGTTCGGCGAGGTATCGCGCATCTCGCCCGAGGCGCCGGTGCCGGTGGTGCTGGTCGATCGCGAAGAAGCGCGTCCGGGCGGCGCGGCGAACGTCGCGCGCAACTGCGCCGCGCTCGGCGCGCAGACGCGGCTGCTCTCCGTGGTCGGCGAGGACGAGGCCGGCACGCTGCTCGCGGGACTGGTGGACAAGGAGGGGGTGCGCGCGAGCCTGCATCGCGACGCGGCGTTTCGCACCACCGTGAAGCTGCGCGTCATCGGGCGACAGCAGCAGCTGCTGAGGATCGATTTCGAGGCCCCGCCCTCGAGCGAAGTGCTCGGCGCCAAGCTCGCCGAATTCGAGGAGGCGCTGCCCTGGTGCGACGTGGTGATACTTTCGGACTACGGCAAGGGCGGCCTCGCGCATATCGGGCGCATGCTGGCGCTCGCGCGCGCGGCGGGCAAGCGCGTGCTGGTCGACCCCAAGGGCGAGGACTATGCGCGCTACCGCGGCGCGACGCTGCTCACCCCCAATCGCGGCGAGTTGCGCCAGGTGATCGGCGCCTGGAGCGACGAGAACGATCTGCGGCGCCGCGCTGATCGGCTGCGCGCCGACCTCGGACTCGAGGCGCTTCTGCTCACGCGCAGCGAGCAGGGGATGACGCTGTTTCGCGATGCGGCGGTGCTGAACGTGAAGGCCGAGGCGCGCGAGGTGTACGATGTGAGCGGCGCCGGCGACACGGTGATCGCCGCGCTCGGCGTGATGCTCGCCACGGGCGCCACGATCGAGGATGCGGTGCGCGTTGCCAATCATGCGGCGGGCGTCGTGGTCGGCAAGTTCGGCACCGCGGTCGCGACGGCGCGGGAGGTGTTCGGCGAGTAGGCGCAGGCGGTTGTGCGCAGGATCGGATCTTGAGCGGAAGAAAAGGGCCTTCAACATGTACTACGTCGTCACCGGTGCCGCCGGTTTCATCGGTTCGCGTCTCGTCGCGGCGCTCAACCATGCGGGTATCGACGAAATTCTCGCGGTGGACAATTTGCAGCGTGCCGACAAGTTCCGCAACCTGGTCGGCTGCGAGATCCACGACTACCTGGATAAGCGCGAATTTCTCGCCCGGCTCGAGGCGAACGAGTTCGAGGGGGCGTTCGAGGCGGTGTTCCACCAGGGCGCCTGCTCGGACACCATGGAGACCGACGGGCGCTACATGATGGAGAACAACTACCGCTATTCGTGCGCGCTGCTCGACTGGTGCCAGGAAGAGGAGATCCCCTTCCTCTACGCGTCGTCGGCCTCGGTGTACGGATCGGGACGCGTGTTTCGCGAGGAGCGCGCCAACGAGGCGCCGCTCAATATCTACGGCTATTCCAAGTTCCTGTTCGATCAGTACGTGCGCCGCGCGATCGACGGGGGCGGATCGCAGATCGCGGGTTTTCGCTACTTCAACGTCTACGGTCCGAACGAAGCGCACAAGGGTCGCATGGCCTCGGTGGCATTCCACGCCGTCAACCAGTTCCTCGCCGAGGGCAAGGTGAAGCTGTTCGTCGGCTCGGACGGATTTCCCGACGGCGGCCAGAAGCGCGACTTCGTGCATGTCGACGACGTGGTCGACGTGAATCTGTGGTTTCTCGAGCACCGCGAAATTTCCGGGGTGTTCAATTGCGGAACCGGGCATGCCCAGCCGTTCAACGACGTCGCGCGCGCGGTGGTCAACGGCGTGCGTACCTCGCGCAACGAGGCGGAGCTGAGTCTCGAACAGATGGTCGCGCAGGGATTGGTCGAATACGTCGCTTTCCCGACCCAGCTGATCGGCAAGTACCAGAGCTACACCGAAGCGGACCTCTCGATGCTGCGCGCCGCGGGCTACGGGCGCGCTTTCCAGACGGTCGAAAAGGGAGTCGGCTCGTACGTGGCCCATCTGCTCGCGCAGCCGAACGCCAAGTGAAGCGCGCGATCGATCGCACGGTCGAGGATTTCATCGGCGAGACGCCGCTGGTGCGCCTGCAGCGGCTGCCGGGCGAGGACAACCGCCGCAGCAGGAATGTCGTGCTCGCCAAGCTCGAGGGCAACAATCCGGCCGGATCGGTGAAGGACCGTCCCGCGATCTCGATGATCCGCGGCGCCGAGTCGCGCGGCACGATCAAACCCGGCGACACGCTGATCGAACCGACCTCGGGCAACACCGGCATCGCGCTTGCGATGGCGGCGGCGATACGCGGCTACCGCATGGTCCTGATCATGCCCGAGCACCTTTCGATCGAGCGCCGCCAGACGATGCGCGCGTTCGGCGCCGAAATCGTGCTGACGCCGCAAAAGGGCGGCATGGAGGCGGCACGCGACCTCGCCGAGGCGATGGTGCGCGAAGGCCGGGGCATCATGCTCGATCAGTTCGCCAATCCGGACAACCCGCTCGCTCACTACGAGAGCACCGCGCCCGAGATCTGGCGCGATACCGAAGGGCGCATTACCCACTTCGTTTCGAGCATGGGCACCACCGGCACGATCATGGGCTGTTCGCGCTTCTTCAAGGAGCACAACCCGAGAATCGAGGTGATCGGCTGTCAGCCGGAGGAAGGTTCGCAGATTCCGGGCATCCGCAAATGGCCCGAGGCCTACCTGCCGAAGATCTACGACAAGGCGCGCGTCGATCGGCTGGAGTATGTCAGCCAGGCCGACGCCGAACAGATGGCGCGGCGCCTGGCGCGCGAGGAAGGAATCTTCGCCGGCATTTCGTCGGGCGGCGCGCTGCACGTCGCACTGCGCGTGGCGAGCACGGTGCAGAACGCGGTGATCGTCGCCATCGTCTGCGATCGTGGCGACCGCTATTTGTCGACGGGTATCTTCCCCGACTGAACGGGCGCGATCCTGACACCGATCCTTGCCTTCGATATCGAGACCGTGCCCGACTGCGCGGGGCTGCGGCGCATCCACGGCATCGCCGATTCGGTCAGCGACGACGAGGTGGCCGAGCAGGCCTTCGAGCGCCGCCGCGCGCAGACCGGCGGGAGCGACTTCCTGCAGGTCCATCTTCACCGCGTGCTGGTGATCTCCTGCGTGATGCGCGACGCCGAGCAGATCCGCATCTGGTCGATCGGCGCGCCGCTCGAGGACGAGCGTGCCACGATCCAGCGCTTCTACGAGGGGATCGAGCGCTACGTGCCGCAACTCGTGTCGTGGAACGGCGGCGGGTTCGACCTGCCGGCGCTGAACTATCGGGCGCTTGCCAACGGCGTGAGCGCGCCGCGCTTCTGGGAGTGGGGCGACGAGGATCGAGATTTCCGCTACAACAATTACGTCAACCGCTACCATACGCGCCACCTCGATCTGATGGACGTGCTCGCGATGTACCAGCCGAGGAACAACGCGCCGCTCGATGAGGTCGCGCGGCTCGCCGGGTTCCCGGGCAAGATCGGCATGGAGGGCGGCGCGGTGTGGAAACAATTTCGCGCCGGCGAGGTGCAGCGTATCCGCGACTACTGCGAGGCCGACTGCGCCAATACCTACCTGCTCTATCTGCGTTTTCTGCAGTTGCGCGGCGTTTACACGCCCGAGCGTTATCGCAGCGAATGCGCGCTGCTGCGCGCTTTCCTGGAAAAGCAAAAGGGCGGGCACTGGCGCGAGTTCCTCGACCGCTGGAAGGAGTGAGCGGCGTGCGCAATCCCGCCACGTCCGCGTTGCGCGTGGCGCTGACGATCGACACGCTCGACGCCGAGGGGCGCGGCGTCGCGCGCCAGGCCGACGGCAAGGTGGTGTTCGTCGAGGGCGCGCTGCCCGGCGAGCGCGTCGAGGCCGAGATCCTGCACAGCAAGCGCTCGTTCGATGTCGCGCGCACGGTCGCGATCCTGCACGCTTCCAGCGCGCGCCGCACGCCGCGCTGCCCGAATTTCGGCGTGTGCGGCGGTTGCGCGACGCAGCACGCCGACTCGCGCACGCAAGTCGCCGCGAAGCAACTGGGTCTCGAGGAGAACCTCGAGCGTATCGGCGGCGTGCGGCCCGAGATCCTGCTCGCGCCGATCTACGGCGAGGACTGGGGCTACCGCCATCGCGCGCGGCTCACTGCGCGTCGCGTCGCGAAGAAGAACGGCGTGCTGATCGGTTTTCATGAGCGCGAATCGAGCTATGTCGCCGATATGCGCGAGTGCCCGGTGCTGCCCGACCCGGTCTCGCGCCTGCTGCCGGCGTTGCGCGAGTTCGCCGACACGCTTTCGATCCGCGAGCGCATGCCGCAGATCGAGCTGGCGGTGGGCGAAGCGGAAATCGTGCTGGTGTTCCGCAATCTGGAGCCGCTCAGCGAAGACGACGAGGCGCGGCTGCGCGCTTTTGCCGAACTGCATCGGGTTTGCGCCTGGCTGCAGCCGCGCGGGCCGGATACCGCCTATGCATTTCATCCGCCTGGGGCGGGGTTGCCCGCCTATCTCCTACCCGAATTCGATTTGCGCATGGAGTTTCGGCCGACCGACTTCACGCAGGTGAACCATGCGCTGAACCGCGTGCTGGTTGCGCGTGCGATGCGGCTGCTCGATCCGCGCGAGGGGGAAAGGATCGGCGACTTCTTCTGTGGACTCGGGAATTTCTCGCTGCCGATCGCGCGGCTCGGCGCGCAGGTGCTCGGCATCGAGGGCAATGCCGGGCTGGTTGCCCGCGCCGCGGCCAATGCGGCGGCGAACGGCCTCGGCGACCGCGCGCGCTTCGTCACCGACGATCTGTTTCGCATCGATCCGGCCAGGCTCGCCGCGCTGGGGCCGTTCGACAAGCTGCTGATCGATCCGCCGCGCGACGGCGCGGCGCACGTTGTCAAATCGCTGCCGGCCGGCTGGCCGCTGCGCATCGTCTACGTGTCCTGCGACCGGGCGACGCTCGCGCGCGACGCGGGGGAACTGGTGCGCGAGCAGGGTTTCCGTTTCGTTGCGGCGGGCGTGGTCAACATGTTCCCGCATACCGCGCACGTCGAGTCGATCGCGCTGTTCGAGCGCTAGCCGGCGCGACCCAAAAAACAAAGGGCGCCTTGCGGCGCCCTTTGAGAGTTGCCGACCAAGCGGCTTGCTTACTCGCGATTTCCGCCAAGCGCGAGCAGAATCGACAGCAGGTTGGCGAAGATGTTGTACAGGCTCATGTACACGCCGGTGGTGGCCATCACGTAATTGGTTTCGCCGCCGCGTACGATGCGGTTCAGGTCGTAGACCAGGAACAGCGAGAACACCACGATCACCAGGGTCGAGATCGTCAGCGCGAGCGCCGGGATCTGCAGGAACATGTTGGCGATCATCGCGACGAGCAATGCGATCATGCCGACCATCAGAAACTTGCCCATGAAGCTGAAGTCGCGCTTCACGTTGGTGGCGATCGCCCCCATCGCAAGGAAGATGATGCCGGTCGCGCCGGCGGCGTAGCCGACGAGCTGCATGCCGTTCTTCAACGCGAGTGCGAAATTGAGGATCGGTCCGAGCCACCAGCCGAGCAGACCGGTCATCAGCAGCAGCAGCACGATGCCGAGCGCGCTGTTGCGGTGCGCGGCGATGGCGAACTGCAGGCCGATCACCGCGCCGAGCATCACGAACGTGCTGATGATCGGGTGCTGCAGGATGATCGATCCGGTGGCCATGCCGAGCAGCGCCCCGGCGATGGTCGGCACCATCGTCAGCGCGAGCAAGAGGTAGGTGTTGCGGAGGACCTTTTGTGCTTCCGGGGTGGCGGAGGCATCCGCGCCGCGTTCCCAGCCGGTATAGCCGCCAGGCTGGTTGTCGGTACGGATCGGCTTCAGTTCAGGTTGCATGCACGAGTCTCCTTGAAAATCAGTTGTGACACCGGATAAGACTACCAAATCGGCCCCAAGTTGCAAGCGGATCAGAATGATTGGGGGAGGCGATACAATCCGCATCCCGCTGAGCGGGGTTTCGTGGGACACGTACGCGGAACAGACGGTGAGAACCCGTGTGCGAGGAAGGGTGGCAGAGTGGCCGATTGCACCGGTCTTGAAAACCGGCAGGGCGCAAGCCCTCGTGGGTTCGAATCCCACCCCTTCCGCCAGTGCGGGAGAGTCGCCCGCAGGAGGGGGAAGTCCTGTAA